>DATCXS010000322.1:0-18371 GCA_036565645.1 Mucilaginibacter sp. | reverse complement strand
GCCTGGCCGCCATAAGCGCCCACTGCGCCGCCTAAATGCTCAAACACCGGTTTTAAGAATGATAATGCATTGCCGAAAGGTAATGACTCGGCTCCGGGAACCAGTTTTGATTTGTGATAGAACTGCACTTCGGCCGAGTTTTCGATATTTACCGCGGTATTAAAGTGGTCAACGAATTGATCGCTGCCCGGCATCGCATCAGCAGTTTTAGTTTCGCGGGTGTTATAAATTTTATAGGTCTCGGCACCGGTGATGACGTTGCCATTCTTATATTTCGACAAAAAGCGCTGCACTTGCGAAAAGTAATTGCTGCTGCGGATATGGTCCTCATTAATATAATCAGGAATAGCAGTTTCGGGCCAGATAAAAAACTCGGTGTTTGCCTGCGCCAATGAATCGGACAGCCTGGTTAAAATGTCTATTTGTTGGGCGGTAGGTATTTCGCCGTCTTTAGCATAAGGGTCAATGTTTGGCTGCGCAACTACAATGTTTGATGGGTTAACCTGCTCGGTATAATGGTTGTATCGATAAAAAGAAAAACCTATAGGCAACACAATAACCGCAACCAACGCTACGATAAGTTTTAATCTTACCTGTTTATTTTGTGCCTCGCGCAAACCCACATAAATTAAAAATATCAGGATGTTGCTTAACCATATCCAAACAGTACCTCCATAAACGCCGGTGTATTCATACCATTGTATCCATTGGTGCGTTACGGCAAAACCATTACCCAAAGTCATCCACGGGAAAGCCAGATCCCAGCTTTGATGCAGGTATTCGTACCCTATCCAGAAGCAGATTAAAGCAAAAAATGCCCATTTACGGTTGGTGGTTACCCGCATACGATAGTACAGCCAGCAAGCTGATGACATGAGCAGGGGCCCTAAAGAATAAGGTATAAGCGATATGGGGACAGCCACCACCTCGCCCACAATTTTTAACGAGTTGTAAACCCAATAAATGCTTAAGGTATTCCAGATAAAAAATCCTATAAAGGTGGTTCCGAATATCTTTTTGCCTTTGTGCTTTGATGTCGACTGGATAATGTTTTCCATAACCAGCAACATGGGCACTAAACCAAAAAATAAAAATATGGTAGTGTAATGCATTGGTGGCCAGGCCAGCCACAGCAATAAGCCTGAGAATATGGATAGAAGGATATTTTTTTTCATTTACTTTAATTATAAAATCGTTTTTATATAAAACCCGTCATTGCGAGGAACGAAGCAATCTCTGCACATGCTAATCAATGTATATAATGACTGTCTGTTGTAGAGATTGCTTCGTTCCTCGCAATGACGTAATGGTTATGGTTTACTGTCTTTCCCCGCCACACAGATTACAAACTCGCCTTTAAGCGGGTGCGTCTCAAAATAGTTCTTTACCTCGGTCACGGTGCCGCGTACGGTTTCTTCAAACATTTTAGTCAGCTCGCGCGATATGGAGATTTGTCTGTCCTCGCCAAAAAAGGTGGCCATCTCGTCCAGTGTTTTTAATAAGCGGTGCGGAGATTCATACAGTATGATCGTGCGTTCTTCTTCAGCCAAAAACTTATAGCGGGTTTGGCGACCCTTCTTTAAAGGTAAAAAACCCTCAAAACAAAACTTATCTGTAGGGAAACCCGAGTTTACCAATGCAGGCACAAAGGCTGTAGCGCCGGGCAGGCATTCAACCGCAATATCATATTTCAATGCCTCGCGCACCAGGTAAAAGCCCGGATCGGATATGGCAGGAGTGCCGGCATCTGATATCAGCGCGATATTTTTTCCTTCCAACAAAAACTTAACAATCTCGTTAGATGACTGGTGCTCATTATGCTGATGATGTGCAAATACCTTTTTCTGAATGTCGAAATGCTTTAGCATCGGTGCCGAGGTGCGGGTATCTTCGGCCAGTATCAGGTCAGCTTCTTTTAAAACGCGTATGGCCCTAAAGGTCATGTCCTCCAGGTTGCCGATAGGGGTAGGTACTAAATATAGTTTGCCTGACATATATAGCTTTGCTATGCCGCCAGTAGTAGTGACCTGGGAGCTATCTGTCAGCAAAGTGACGACGAGATTGTATTCACTACATACAATCACATACAAGATTTATATCTTTGCCAAAAAATAAAATAATGCTGCAAGTTAGTTATATCCGCGAAAACAGAGAACAGGTTTTAGATCGTTTAGCTGTAAAAAATTTTAAACAACCTGAGTTGGTTGACGAAATCCTGCAATTGGATGAGAGCCGTCGCCAAACCCAGGTAAAATTGGATAATACATCTGCAGAAGCAAACTCGGCTGCCAAACAGATAGGCGAACTAATGCGCACCGGCAAAAAAGAGGAAGCCGAAGCCATTAAAGCGAATACCACGGTTTGGAAAGAAGAAATAAAAAAATATAACGAAGATCTGGCTGTAATTGAAGCTCATCTTTACGAGAAATTAGTGTTGCTGCCTAACTTGCCGCACTCGTCTGTGCCCAAAGGTTTAACGCCCGAGGATAACGAGGTAGTGCTGCAAAACGGTGACATCCCCGAGCTGCCTGCGGGTGCTTTGCCGCATTGGGAGCTGGCCGCAAAATATAAACTGATCGACTTTGAGCTGGGCGTTAAGATCACTGGTGCAGGTTTCCCGGTTTATACTGGTAAAGGCGCCAAGCTGCAACGTGCACTCATCAATTTTTTTATAGACGAAGCCGAAAAAGCAGGCTACAAAGAAGTAGGTGTGCCATTGGTGGTTAATGAAGCCTCTGGTTTTGGTACCGGCCAGTTGCCGGATAAAGAAGGGCAGATGTATTTTGTTAATGAAGATAACCTGTATCTGATACCAACCGCCGAAGTGCCCATTACCAACCTATACCGCGACGTTATTTTAAAGGCTGACGAATTACCTGTTAAGAATTGCGGACATACACCGTGTTTCCGTCGTGAGGCGGGTTCTTATGGTGCGCATGTGCGTGGTTTGAACCGCCTGCATCAGTTTGATAAAGTAGAGCTTGTCCAGGTGGTTAATCCGGAGACTTCTTATGATGTGCTGGAGCAAATGAGCAGTCACGTGCAGGGTTTGTTGCAAAAGTTGGGCCTGCCATATCGGGTGCTGCGTTTATGCGGCGGCGATATGGGTTTTACCTCAGCCATGACCTATGACATGGAAACCTGGAGCGCGGCACAACAGCGATGGTTAGAGGTATCGTCAGTGTCAAACTTTGAAACTTACCAAAGCAACCGCTTAAAACTGCGTTTCCGCAATGCAGAAGGGAAAACTCAACTGGCGCATACGCTGAACGGCAGCGCGCTGGCTTTACCGCGTATTGTGGCTACGCTGCTGGAGAATAACCAGACAGAAAAAGGCATAAAAGTGCCCGAGGTATTGGTGCCTTATACTCGCTTTGAGTGGATTGATTAATTAACTACGTCTACCAGGTTAGTGCCTACGCCGTCAAATACATAGCTGAGCAGTCTGCCGGCTATATTGGCCTTAGGCTTTTTAGCAGTGTTAGCATAGATGAATTGCTGCACACCCAGGACGGTTAACAACCCATCGACTTTGGTATGGGCGCGCGACTTATAACAATAAATTTTCATCTTGCTGTAAAAAGGATTAACGGTAAGGCGTCGCAGGATTTTTTCTGTTTCGGAGCCCAGATAATCGTAATCGAGTACGATCCCGAAAGGTTGTTGTTCGTGGATTAACGGGAAAATACGGTTCACATTGGTTACCTTAACCACATTTTTTGCGGAAGGTAAAGATAGGTTTGCGGTAGTTTGGGTAACTACAAGTAATGGCTTGTGTAGGTTTCGCATCGTTAAATTAATTACGGATGTTTCTTTTTACGATAATCGCTAATTAAAAGTTACATGTGTTGATGCCGGCCTGTTACCGTATGCTAAATAACTTATATTTGTGCTTATATGGAGACCATTAATTGGAGCGATTTTGAAAAGGTTGAGCTGCGCGCAGGCACTGTGTTAGAGGTAGTAAACTTTCCTGAAGCACGTAAACCGGCCTATAAACTGCAGGTTGATTTTGGCGCATTTGGTATCAGGTGGTCGAGTGCGCAAATTACCGGGCATTATACCAAAGACGAGTTGGTGGGCAGGCAGATTATTGGTGTTCTGAATTTTCCTAAAAAGCAAATTGCCAACTTTATGTCTGAATTTTTGGTGACCGGCTTTGCCGACGAAAATGGTGACATCGTACTAAGCAGCATAGATAAGAAAGTACCTAACGGCAGCAAACTGGTATGAGCATAGGTAACATTTTGGGTTCATTGTATTAACCGGAAGACACCTGAATAAAATTTTTAAGAAATAGAATGAGATACGTTAGTTTTGGCGATGAGCCGGTTATGTCGCCTGATGAGTTTTTTATGGACCAGGCATTACACGAAGCACAACTGGCCTATGCCGAAGATGAAATACCGATAGGCGCCGTTGTGGTTTGCCAGGGCAAGATCATTGGCCGTGGCCATAACTTAACCGAACGCCTGAATGATGTATCGGCACACGCCGAAATGCAGGCGCTTACCGCGGCGGCCAACTTTCTGGGCGGCAAGTACCTGAAGGATTGCACCCTGTATGTTACCCTCGAGCCTTGTGTAATGTGCGCGGGGGCATCCTACTGGTTCCAGATAGGTAAGATCGTTTTTGGCGCTTACGACACCCGTTTAGGCTTCGGCCGCTTAAACCAAAAGATAACACATCCTAAAACCATTATTAGCGGTGGCATCCGTGAAAATGAGTGTGCCGAACTGGTGAGGAACTTTTTTAAAAGCAAGCGATAAATTTAAACATTTACCATAAAAAGCCATTTGTCATCCTTGACCAACGGGACAATTTGTATGAGCGAAGGATATCTACAACTTCACCCCGCGCAAAAACTCTGCAATCTCCATGCGTTTTTTTCCTTCCAGCTGCACATCGGTTACGCTGATAAAGCCGTCTTTGGTGGCAAATTTCAAATGAGTTTTATTATCAGATAAAAAGGCGCCGGGTTGTACGCCGGGTTCTGTTTCCTGGTAATCGGCGCGGTATATCTTGAAGGTCTTGTCATTCAGTTCGGTATACGCGGTAGGCACCGGGCTTAATCCGCGAATTAAATTGTAGATTTTAATAGTTGGCTGGTTCCAGTCAATCTTGCAATCGTCCTTGTAAATCTTGGGCGCGCTTTTAAGCTCAGTATCTTTAGTAAGTAATGAAGCCTGCGGATGCTCATTATATTTGCCACTCTCAACCGCTTTAACAGATTTTACCAGCAGGCCCGCGCCCTTGTACATCAAACGGTCATGCAGCTCACCGGCGGTTTCGTGGCTGGTTAGCGTTACTTTTTCGGTAAACAGCACATTGCCGGTATCTATTTCATGTTTTAAAAAAAAGGTGGTCACGCCGCTTTCTTTTTCACCGTTAATGAGCACCCAGTTTATTGGAGCGGCACCACGATAATGCGGTAACAAGGAAGCATGCAGATTTATAGTGCCTTTGTCGGGCATGTTCCAAACCTCTTCGGGCAGCATTCTGAAAGCTACTACCACCTGCAGGTCAGCGTTTAATGATCTTAATTGGGCCAGAAAGCCGGGGTCTTTTAAATTGGTAGGCTGTAATACATGCAGGCCATTAGCTACAGCATATTGTTTTACGGCCGATTCTCTGATCTTTTGGCCACGCCCTGCGGGTTTATCAGGTGCCGTAACTACGCCGGCTATTTCTACACCGGCTTTCATCAATTCATCTAACGATGCCACAGCAAATTGTGGCGTGCCCATAAATACAAGTTTCATGCTCATGAATATCGGTATTTTATCTGATACGTTGCGTCCATTTTAAGTCAATTCGCTAAAAATTACTTAATTGTTAATGCACTGCTAAGGCCGATTATTGATATAGTAAATATTTATGACGCGTTGCCTTAAATTTCCATAGCCCGGGTTCCCAGCTTTGCCTGATCTGCGCTTCTGTTTTGCCCGCTTCAATCTGTTTTTGCAGTTGGTTTGTACCGGCTAATTTGGTAAAGTACGCATTAAAAAAATGCGACTTATCCGGGAACGCTTTGTATAGTTCTATCAGCCAGGATAGGTTTATATGGCCGCTCTTTTTGATATTGCTGGTATCATAGTTTTTGAGGTTAATGCCATAACAGACCTGATTTTTTTGAGGCGGATCTTCGCTCATGCCCGGTATACTTACCGGTTTAAACCAAAAGCTGTATTTGCCTTTTAATGACGGATGCCCCACCTGCACAAAGGGCAGCAATGTGCCGCGGCCCAGGCTCAGCGTCGTCCCCTCAAATAAACAAACGCTTGGATACAGCAAAACAGATTGTGTCGTATTTAAATTAGGCGAAGGATTAACAGGTAAAACATAGTTCATTGAATGCTTGTAGTTAGCCATTTTGATGACCTTTAATTTGCACCGGATACCATTTTTAAGCCAGTGTTCGCCATTAATCATCTGCGCATACTCGCCAATGGTCATGCCGTGCGAGATAGGGATAGGATGCATGCCCACAAACGAGCGGTAGGCAGTGTCCAGTATCGGCCCGTCAATGATGGTTCCGTTTGGATTGGGGCGATCAAGGATCATCAGCTCTATATTATTTTCGGCGCAGGCCTCCATGACATAATGCAGCGTTGAAATATAGGTGTAAAAACGTGCGCCCACATCCTGAATGTCAAATATCATCAGGTCAATACTGCGCAGGTCGGCAGCTGTTGGTTTGTAATGTTTGCCGTAAAGTGATATTACGGGCAGGCCCGTTTTGGCGTCCACCGCATCGTCAACTTTAGCGCCGTTACTCGCATTGCCCCTAAAGCCGTGTTCGGGGCCATATACTTTTTTAATGTTGATGCCAAGTTTCAGCAGACTGTCAACCAAAGGCATTTTATTTTTGCCGATGATGGAGGTAGGATTTACCACCATACCAATGCTTTTGCCTTTTAAATAGTGGAGATACAGATTAGTTTGATCGGCACCGGTTAGTATGGCAGATATAGCCTTGTGCGGAGCTTGTTTTTGAGGGATAACCGGTTTGCCGCGACTAACTACAGCACAACATCCTATTATCAGGGTAAACAGAAAAAAAGTTTTTATCCGCATCATAAATATTGATCTCCTGTAAATTAAAATACCATTTTAGGCGTTAAAACTGCATATTTGCTAAGTTACAAAAAACAACACACCGCATTGAATTTTGCATCTTTTATAGCCGGACGGATATCTTTCAAATCTAAACGCACATTCTCAAAATTGATTGTGCGTATAGCCATTGCCGGCATTATGCTGGGGTTGGGCGTAATGATCCTGTCGCTGGCTATTATTCGTGGTTTTAAGTCCGAGATACAGGAAAAGGTGCGCGGTTTTAGCGGCGATATCACTGTCGTTAAATATGATCTGAACGCCTCTTACGAAAACTCCCCTTTTATCAGGGCCGACACTTTTGAGAGCCGGGTAAAACAATCGGCAGCTATTGAATATTTAGTGCCGTTTGCAACCAAACCCGGTATTATCAGAGCCAACAGCGAAATAGAGGGCGTGCTGCTAAAAGGTGTCGATAAAACCTATGATTGGAGTTTTTTAAAGAAGAACATGGTTGCCGGCAGGGTGGTTGATTTTGCCGATACCACCAAGTCTAAACGCGAACTTATGGTATCGCAAACCCTGGCTAACCGTTTAAAGCTCAAGCTGGGCGATAACATTCTGATGTACTTTGTGCAGCAACCGCTCAGGCGGCGCCCGTTTAAAGTTGTGGGGATTTTTGATACCAGTATTGAGGATATTGATAAGATCTATGTCATCGGCGACATTGCCCTGATCAGACGCCTTAACGATTGGAAGGCCAACGAAGTTGGCGGCTATGAAATACGCGTAACCGATTTTAGCAAGCTTGACCAAGCTGGTTATTTTGTAGACAATAACCTGCCGCCGCGATTGAAATATACCACGGTTTATGAAAACTTCCCGATGATATTTGAGTGGCTGCCGCTGCTTGACGTAAACGCGCGCGTAATGTTGGTGCTGATGCTGGCCGTAGCGGTTATTAATATGATATCGGCATTGCTTATCATGATCCTGGAGCGCACCTCGATGATCGGTATCTTTAAGGCTATGGGCGCTACTAACTGGAACATACAACGCATATTTCTTTACAACGCCTCTTTTATTATAGGTATCGGTTTAATTTTAGGCAATATTTTAGGCCTGGGGCTGAGCCTGCTGCAATACAAAACGCATATTTTTAAGCTCGATGCCTCATCATACTATATGCCTTTTGTACCAATAAAACTAAACTGGTTAGATATAGTAGGGCTTAATATCGGCACTATGATCATTTGTCTGTTGGTGCTAACCATTCCGTCAATGCTGGTTGCTAAAATATCGCCGGTAAAGGCTATCCAGTACAAATAAAATTGGCTATGTGCTGGTGCATGGATAGATCTGAAAATAGAAAGAATTGTCATCTCTCCCTATGGTCGGGATGAACGGACGAATAAAGATTCTTTTATTATATTTTCTTGGCTTCTTCCCAAAAAATATCCATTTCGTCGAGGCTCATGTCATGTAGCTGTCTGCCATTCTCGGCTGCTTTGCTTTCCAGGTATTGAAAGCGTTTAATAAACTTGCGATTGGTTTTTTCCAGCGCGTCTTCAGGATTAATGTTGATGAACCGGGCGTAGTTGATTAGTGAGAACAGCAAGTCGCCAAATTCACCTTCGGCGCGTTCATGATCGATGGTGCTTTCGTCTTCAGCATTAAATTCATTCCTGAACTCCTGCATTTCCTCTTCAACCTTGGCCCATACCTGGCTTTTCTCTTCCCAGTCGAAGCCAACGCCCCGGGCCTTTTCCTGTATGCGCGATGCTTTTACCAGCGCAGGCAGTGATGTTGGCACGCCGCCCAAAACAGATTTATTACCTTCTTTCAGTTTGATCTGCTCCCAGTTGCGCTTTACATCATTTTCATCGTTTACCTCAACGTCGCTATAAATATGCGGGTGGCGGTTGATTAACTTTTCGCAAATGCTGTTCAGCACATCGGTAATATTAAAATCATTGGTTTCAGATGCTATGCGCGCATAGAATACCAGGTGCAGCATAATATCGCCCAGCTCTTTTTTGATCTCGGGCATATCGGCAGATAAGATCGAATCGGACAGTTCATATACTTCTTCGATAGTCAGGTGCCTTAAACTTTCCAGGGTTTGCTTTTTATCCCAGGGGCAGTTCAGCCGCAGATCGTCCATGATGGTCAGTAAGCGTTCAAAAGCAGTTGCCGGTGTTGATGCGTGCGAAGGTGGAATTAGAGCCATGTTTCTTGATGTGCAGATATGCAAATGTGCGGATTTTTGATGATAATAGATATATCCACTACGTCATAATGACATGTAAAAATTTATGTTAATTATCAATAACTCGCAAACCCGTCATTGCTGTAAGGATCCATCCGGGTATCTCCTGAAAACATGTGATGATGTGTAAAAATGTACGTTGATTATCAATAACTTACAACCCGTCATTGCGAGGTACGAAGCAATCTCTACACATGTTAATCAATAGCGGGTTGTAACTGTCGCGCAGAGGTTGCTTCGTCGTTCCTCCTCGCAATAACGCGTTGGTTGTTGTGCTATAAAATTCCTCTCAACATTTCGCGCTTACCCGGTGCGCCCGGTATTTTTTGTATCTGTAATCCCAATCCTTTAAGCAGCCGTTTTAAATTGCCTGTAATAGCATAAGTAACAAACACGCTGCCCGGTTTCATGAATTTCACGGTATGGCCTATGGCTTCTTCGCCCCACATTTCGGGCTGGTAGAGGGCCGCGAAAGCATCGAAATAGATCACGTCAAACTTTTGTGCCGATTCAAAATCCAACAGTTGATTATGGACGATATGCAATCGGCAATAATCATTCAGATCAAGAGGTTCAGTTAATGCTGCCTGATAATTGCTAATCATTTGCTGCCAGGTTGCTGCCGTGACATATTGATCGTACCCGGTATTCCCAATCAGCTCATTCGTAAGCGGATAAGCTTCAATGCCCACATAATCTAATTTGATTTTGTGTTCGACGCAATAGTCAGCAGTCAGCAAAAAATTCAAGCCTGTACCAAAACCAACCTCCAAAACAGAAACTGTTTGCTTACCACTTTCATCCAAAAGATATTGCAAACCTGCATTTAAAAAAACATGCCGGCTTTCCTGCAAAGCGCCGTGTTTGGAGTGATAGTTTTCGCCAACCGATGGGTTGAAAATGGTTTTTGAGCCATCGGCAGTATCGACTATTTGCAGGTCGTTATTCATGTATGATATTTTAAAATATGTTGCAAAGATAAATTTTGTTCACTGCTGTTTAAACAACGGATGCCGACTAAACAAGGAAATCGACTTTAAAAATCTGACTACCTTAATTTTGGCTAAAGCCGGTATGCTTGATGCTGTTTTTCCGCCCCATAAATGGGACGGCAATGAATTAAAGTGATGTTAAGGTGCATTTCATTGCCGTTTGGTTTTAGCCAACGGTTTAAAGGGAACAATAGGATGGCTTTAGCCAAAATTGCCAAATTGAATTTTTAAAAGCGATTTCTCTGCCGACCCAAAGGTCAGCCTCCCAACGCACATAAGTGATCCAAAAAATGACTTAAAAGTCATTAAAAGGTGATCCAAAGTGATCCGCTTTTGGAGTATTTCTATTTTAATTATTTGATTATCAATAATTTGTTTTTTTAAGTGATCCAAAGTGATACACATTCACGTGGATCACTTTGGAGATAACTCGGCTTTTAAATCGGCCCGTTTAATTATAATCAGGACTTTACCAAACCTTAATTCTGTCCTCAGGTTTTTTGTACAGCTTGTCGCCGGGTTTTACGTTGAATGCTTTGTACCAGGCGTCAATGTTAGTCATCGCCGCATAAGAGCGGTATTTGCCCGGAGAGTGCGGGTCGACCAATACGGCCTGGGCCGCAGTTTCAGGACGGGTTGAGCCGCGCCATACCTGTGCAAATGACAGGAAGAAACGCTGGTCGGGCGTAAAGCCGTCAATCTTAACGTTTGATTTGCCTTGTTTGGTTTTCTTGAATGCTTCGTAAGCGATGTTAACGCCGCCTAAATCGGCCAGGTTCTCGCCTAAGGTCAGGCGGCCATTCAAATGAAGCGTGTCGTTAACCGTGTAAGCGTTAAATTGCTCAACCACCTTGTCAGCACGCAATTTGAACTTGTCGGCATCGTCTTTGGTCCACCAGTCATGTAATGAACCATCGGCGTCGTACTGGCGGCCCTGGTCGTCAAAACCGTGGGTCATTTCATGACCGATAACGGCACCAATAGCACCGTAGTTTACCGCATCATCCGCAGCAAAATCAAAGAATGGCGCTTGCAGGATACCCGCGGGGAAAGTAATTTCATTTTTGGTCGGGCTGTAATTAGCGTTAACGGTAGGCGGTGTCATGTTGAACCGTTTTCTATCAACCGGTTTACCCAACTGGCTAACGTTAAAATTATAGTGCCATTCGCCTATCCTGCGCAGGTTGCCTTCGTAATCGTTCCTGACAATCGCCAAACCTTTGTATTCCTCCCATTTATCAGTATATCCAATTTTTACGCTGAAAGCAGCCAGCTTTTTAAGCGCGCGGGCTTTGGTTTCGGGGCTCATCCAATCTACACGTTTAATCCTGTCGGCAAATACGCTTTTAAGGTTGTTTACCAGGTTAATCATGTAGGTTTTAGCAGCAGGCTTAAAATATTTGGCAACGTATAGCTGACCTAACAGGTCGCCCAGGTTGCGGTCAATCTGCGAAGCCATGCGCTCGTTACGCGGAGTTTGAACTTTCTGACCGCTCAGTACACTGCTAAAATCAAATGCCGCTTTTACAAACGGCGAGCTTAATTCGCCTGCTGTGTTTTTGAGGATCTGCCATTTCAGGTAAACTTTCCAGTCATCAACTGTAGTTGAACCTACCAGGTCGTCTTCAAACTTAAAGAAATCGGGCTGGCCCACAATTACGCTATCCTGGCCGGGTGCCTTCATATCCACCATCAGCTTAACCCAGTTAAAATGCGGAGTCGATTTTTTAAAATCGATCACCGAAAGTTTGTGGTAGCTTTTGTTAGGGTCGCGCAATTCGGTGCGGCTTAATTGAGCTTTAGCCAGTTTGCTTTCAATACCGAAGATGATATCTGCATTTTTACTTGCATTATTAGCCTCGCCGGTTAGGGTGAACAGGTTAACAATGTACTGTTTGTAGGCGTTCTGGATTTTTTGCGTGCGCGCATCATCTTTTAAATAATAATCGCGGTCGGGCAAAGTAGTACCCCCTTGATGAAAGCTTGCAATGTTTACCGTGGGATGTTTGGAGTCGGGGCCAACGCCGAATGAGAATAGCGGACCAGCCAGTGCATGTACACGCTCGTAGGTGATTTCGGCAACCACATCATCGGTAGTTCTGATACGGTCAATACGTTCCAGGTCTGCTTTGATCGGTGTGTAGCCTAATTTTTCTATCGCTACGCTGTCCATGCCGCTGGCATACAGGTCGCCTACACGTTGTTTTACGCTGCCTTTGGGTGCCCGTGTTTTACTTGCTTCTTTAAGTATAGCAATTACGTGGTCAACATTCTGTTGCGCCAGGATATTAAAGGCGCCCCAACTGGTTTTCTTAGCCGGGATAGCGTGATGTTTAACCCAGTTGCCGTTGGCATACTCCCAGAAATTGTCACCGGGCTTTACAGAAAAGTCCATATTAGCCCGGTCAATAAATTTAGGTTTGGGCTTTACGTTGTCGATAACGAAAGCGCTGGCAGCAAGACATACGCCCCCAGCCAAAATCAAATGAGTGATTCTCGGTTTCATGTGAATAATTGAGTCAGTTATTTACTACAATATTAATAATTATTTTAAGTAAAACGGAAGCAGCAGGTCAACAATTATCATCCGATAATCTATCTGTAAAGTTTGCGGCAAAAGCTTATTTTTGTGCACTTATGAGTATTGCTAAAACATATCTGCCTAAAGAAGCTGAAGAAAGATGGTACAACTACTGGTTAGAAAATAACTTTTTCAGATCTGTACCTGATGACCGGGAACCTTATACCATTGTTATGCCGCCGCCAAACGTTACAGGTGTGCTGCACATGGGCCATATGCTAAACAATACCATACAGGATGTGCTGATACGCCGCGCCCGCATGAAGGGAAAGAACGCCTGCTGGGTGCCTGGAACAGATCATGCCAGTATTGCTACCGAGGCTAAAGTTGTTGCCATGCTGAAAGAAAAAGGCATCAGCAAGAAAGACCTGAGCCGTGCCGAGTTTCTGGACTATGCCTGGGAATGGAAAGAAAAATACGGTGGTATCATCCTGGATCAACTAAAGAAATTAGGTGCCTCCTGCGATTGGGAACGTACACGCTTTACAATGGACGAGGACTTGTCCGAGGCGGTGATCGATACCTTTATCCACCTGTATAAAAAAGGCTGGATCTATCGCGGTATCCGCATGGTAAACTGGGACCCGCAAGGTAAAACTGCGGTGAGCGACGAGGAAGTTATCCGTAAAGAGGTAAATCAGAAGCTTTACTATATCAAATATTTCATCGCCGGAAGTTCAGAGTTTTTGACCATTGCTACTACCCGCCCTGAAACCATTATGGCCGATGCAGCGATCTGTATCAACCCTAATGACGAGCGCTATACGCAGCTGCACGGTAAGAAGGTTTTTATTCCGCTCATAAACCGGGAGATACCGGTTATCCTGGACGAATACGTGGAAATGGATTTTGGTACAGGCTGTTTAAAAGTTACACCAGCGCACGATTTGAATGATTACGAATTGGGCCAAAAACATAACCTGCCGGTTATTGATATTTTAAATGATGATGGCACCCTGAACACCAAAGCCCAGATTTTGGTAGGCGAGGACCGCTTTGCCGCGCGTAAAAAGATCGCGGTGATGCTGGAAGAAGCCGGTGTGCTGGAGAAGGTGGAAGAATATAAATCGCAGGTTGGTTTTTCTGAGCGTACCAATGCAGTTATTGAGCCAAAACTGTCTATGCAATGGTTTTGCAAGATGGAAGAGATGGCCAAACCGGCATTGGATTATGTATTGAAAGGCGATATTAAACTCATCCCCGACAAATTCATCAACACCTACCGCTATTGGATGGAGAATGTGAAAGATTGGTGCATTAGCCGCCAACTGTGGTGGGGGCAGCAGATACCTGCCTGGTATTTGCCGGATGGTCAGTACGTAATTGCCAAAACTGTTGAGGATGCACTTGAACAAGCCAGACAACTGACTCAAGACTCAGAACTTATGACTCAGGACTTGGTTCAAGACGAGGATGTAGTTGATACCTGGTTCTCGTCATGGTTATGGCCCATATCCGTTTTCGACGGATTTAAAGATCCTGAAAATGCCGACATCAGTTATTACTATCCTACAAATGACCTGGTTACCGCGCCAGAGATATTGTTTTTCTGGGTAGCCAGAATGATTATGGCCGGGCATGAGTTTAGAGGTAAAATACCGTTCAATAATGTTTACCTGACCGGTATTGTTCGTGATAAACTGGGTCGCAAGATGTCTAAGTCGCTGGGTAATTCGCCCGATCCGCTGGATCTGATTGAGAAATACGGCGCCGACGGCGTTAGGGTAGGCATGCTTTTAAGCTCGCCTGCGGGTAATGATCTGATGTTTGATGAAAGCCATTGCGAGCAGGGTCGTAACTTCTACAATAAAGTGTGGAACGCCTTCCGCCTGGTAAAAGGCTGGGAAGTTGACGATACGCTGGCTAACCCCAACCAACTGGCTATTGATTGGTTTGAAAGCCGTTTTAACCAGGCGATGATGGAGATTGAGGATAACTTTGCGCAATACCGTTTGTCGGAAGCCCTGATGACTACCTATAAATTGGTATGGGACGATTTTTGTGCCTGGTACCTCGAGATGATCAAACCGGTTTATCTGCAGCCTATTGATCGTGGCACTTATAACAAGACCATCGCTTTCTTTCAAAACATCCTGAAAGTACTGCATCCGTTTATGCCGTTTATCACCGAAGAATTGTGGCACGACGAACTTTTTGGTACCCGTAGCGAACGCGACTGTTGTATTGTTGCACAATTGCCTGCTAATGGGGAAATTAATTCTCGCATTTTGGCCGACGTGGAAAATGTTAAGCAAGTTATAACGCAGGTAAGAAATATTCGTAACAGTAAACAATTGTCGCCTAAAGATGCCCTGCCGCTATCGGTAAGAGCTAATTCTGGCGTCGATTATTTAGCCTATAATAATGTACTAACCAGGCTGGCAAATTTAAGCGAGCTAAACTTGGTTAATGATAAATTAACAGGCGCAAGTAGCTTTTTAGTGTCAACAGACGAGTTTTATGTGCCGCTGAATGAAACCATCGACCCCGTTGCCGAACGCGGGAGATTGCAAAAGGAAAAAGAATATCTGATGGGTTTCCTTAAATCTGTCAATGCCAAACTGGGTAATGAAAGGTTTATGGCTAACGCTAAACCCGAAGTTATTGAGGCCGAGCAGAAAAAGAAAGCCGATGCTCAGGCTAAATTACAGATCATAGACGAGGGCCTGCTGGGATTGGCAGATTAATTGCATCAGTGGTCGGTGCTATCTTTTGATTTTGAATTAGTCGATTAATTAATCGTGAATTTAATTTACAAAATCCAATGGATAGCACATGCGCTAAACCACTGGTATGAACAGAAAAGTTAGCTTTCTAAATTTCTCGTTACGCAAAGTCTTATCTGACGATCTTTCGATCCTGGATAGCGCCCGGCTGCATATGCTTTACTACGGATTAGCCTTAGCCTTATTTACGCTTTCGGTAATATTGGCTGATGTGCTTTATCAGCATCATGTTATTCTGAGCGTGACTACCTCGATAATGCTGACGACAGCGGCAGTATTGTTCAAGTTTTTAACTTTCCGCCCCCGCTGGGTGCTTATTTCCCATGTTATTCTGATTGTTGGCACCGTAGCTAACATTGTTGATATTTATATCGCCATACAAAATGTGGATGTCGTCACTACCTCGGTAGTGACCATGATCCTGCTGTTCAGTTTTTACATGCTGGGGCTGAAGTCAGGATTGATTTATTCTTTGTTAAATATTATACCCGTGGTGACGCTGATGTTGTTGCAATACAGCAACAATTATGTGCTCCCCTTTAAGCCCGAAAAGGTAGACCAAACGACATCAATTGTGGCTATGGTTGCCTGTTTTGCGCTGGCTACTGTTATCGTCAGCCATTTTTATACGGCATTTATCAAAACCTTTACCCAGCTTAAAGAAACCAGCGAAAAACAAAGCAGTTTAACCGCCGAATTTGAACAGGCGATGGAAAAAGCGCAGAAATCGTCCGAAGCAAAATCTGAGTTTTTGTCGACCATGTCGCATGAGATCAGGACACCGCTTAACGCAGTTATCGGAATGAGCAATCTGCTCATCAGCGGCAATCCACGGCCAGATCAGCGCGAAAACCTGGAGGTGTTGAAGTTCTCTGCAGGTAACCTGTTGTCCATTGTAAACGATGTGCTTGACTTTAATAAAATTGAGTCGGGCAAACTGGTATTCGAAAATATTAAGTTTAATATGATTGAGCTAATGCAGAATATTTGCGGCGGCCAGGCGCTCACCGCACAGACCAAAGGCTTACAATTTAAACTGGAAGTAGACAGCGCACTTAACAGTAAAGTGTTGTTTGGCGACCCTACCCGCATTACCCAAATTGTATTTAACCTGATTAGCAATGCTATTAAATTTACGGCCCGGGGCAGTGTGTCTGTAAAGGTAGCTTGTATTGAGGATCGTCATAACCGCGTTACTGTAAAATTTAGCGTAAAGGATACAGGTATTGGTATTGAAGAAGATCGGTTAGCCACCATATTTGAGCCGTTTATACAAGAATCAATCAGTACTACCCGTCGGTATGGCGGCACAGGTTTAGGTCTTACCATTGTTAAACGCCTCTTAGAATTGCAGGGGCTAAAAATAAAGGTGAGTACTGCGGTGGGGCAGGGCTCTGAGTTTTCATTCAATATGGAATTCCCGGTATCGACAGAAGTGCTTGAGCCGGCGACAAATCAAGGATCACCATTAAAAGAAAACAGCGGTAAGTTAAGTAACGTACGGATGTTGATTGCTGAAGATAACCCCGTAAACGTAATGCTGATGAAGAAGTTGCTGTCAAAATGGGATATCAAACTAACTATCGCCGAAAATGGAGAGCGCGCCGTCGAGTTGGTGCAATATGGTAATTTTGATATCATTCTGATGGACCTCCAGATGCCGGTAATGAGCGGTTTTGATGCTGCCAAAGAAATCCGCAAAATGCGTGATCACCAAAAATCAGGCATACCTATTATAGCGCTTACAGCGTCGGCCTTATTTGATATCCGCGAGCGTGTGCATGAATCGGGCATGAATGATTATGTGTCAAAGCCATTCAAACCCAATGAGCTGTTTGAAAAGATACAAATGCTGATCAAATCTCCAGGCAGCTCCTTTATATTTTCTGATAGTCAGGTAGCTGCTCAATAAACTGGTAATTGTTTTGTTCAAAATTGATGCGGCAGTAAAAATGCTGTAATCCATTAGTTACGGCCAGCAAGCCAATTTTGTGTACCATGTTATAGCGGGCCACCTGGTCAAATACCTTTTGATCAATGCTAACCGACGGCGCCTTGCACTCCACCATTAAAACTTTATCGCCTGCCGAATTGAAAGCAATAATGTCCGATCGCCTTTGCTTGCCGTAAAGCTTGTGACCGCCTTCTAATCGCAACAAAGCCTTAGGATAATTTTTATGGCCGATAAGGTATTGCACAAAATGCTGGCGCACCCATTCTTCGGGGGTGATGATGATATTGCGTTTGCGTATCTCATCAAACAAACTTAACTGTCCATCCTGCTCAGTGATTTTAAACGGATAGGGTGGCAGATTTAAGGGTTGCAGCATTTTTGAAAGTGAAAAGTCAAAAGTAAAAATTCAAAATCAATTTTAGGCGTTGGTGAGATTATAGTCTCTAATTTGTCATCCTGAACGTAGGGAAGGATCTTATGCGCTTTGATAATTTGATAAGGCCTTTCGCCATGCTCAACATGACAAGTTTATTTATCAACTATCCTGCTTTTTGAATTTTTACTTTTTACTTTTGAATTTCGAAAATGAACGCTGCCGATATAATCAAGGATCTTAAGAATCGCAAACTCAAACCAGTCTATTTGTTACATGGCGAGGAGCCTTATTTTATTGATCTGGTGAGCGACTATGTGGAGCATAATCTGCTGTCGGATGAGGAGAAAGGTTTTAACCAAACGGTTTTATACGGTAAGGACACCGATGTAATGACGGTGCTCAATGCCGCCAAACGAT
>DATCXS010000244.1:0-9477 GCA_036565645.1 Mucilaginibacter sp. | reverse complement strand
TATTTACCGGCTACTACGGTTAACAAAGTTTGCGCATCGGGCATGAAAGCCATTATGCTGGCCGCGCAAAGCATCGCCATTGGTCAAAACGATGTTGTAGTAGCAGGCGGAATGGAAAGCATGAGCAATGTACCCTACTATCTTTCAAAAGCCCGTACAGGATATAAATTAGGTAATGACTTGTTAATTGACGGTTTGGTCGAAGACGGTCTGTGGGATGTCTACAATAACTATCACATGGGCTCGGCAGCCGAACTTTGCGCAGTTGAATGCAATATCAGTCGCGAAGATCAGGATGCTTATGCTATTGAATCTTACAAACGTTCAATAGCAGCACAAAACAATGGCAGGTTTGTAGCCGAGATCACTCCTGTTGAAATTAAGAACAAGCAAGGCGGGGTTACGGTATTCGGTGATGATGAAGAGCCTGCGGCTGTTAAGTTTGAAAAGATCCCGGCATTAAAACCCGTCTTTCAAAAAGACGGCACAGTTACCGCTGCCAATGCATCAACCTTAAATGATGGCGCCGCCGCTTTAGTTTTAATGAGCCGCGAAAAAGCCGGCGAGTTAGGCATTAAACCACTCGCCAAAATAATAAGCTACGCAG
Source organism: Mucilaginibacter sp. (assembly GCA_036565645.1). Taxonomy (GTDB): domain Bacteria; phylum Bacteroidota; class Bacteroidia; order Sphingobacteriales; family Sphingobacteriaceae; genus Mucilaginibacter. Next base: position 8,870 of record DATCXS010000244.1, on the reverse strand, counting down.
ATGCACAACTGGCACCCGAATGGTTTACCACCGCACCATCAAAAGCTATCCCCCTGGCGTTGCACCGCGCCGGGTTGTCAGGAGCCGATATTAACTTTTACGAGATCAACGAGGCGTTCTCGGTAGTATCCATCATTAACAACCGCGAGTTAAATTTAGATCCGGCCAAAGTAAACGTTAATGGCGGTGCAGTATCGCTGGGCCATCCCCTGGGTGCTTCAGGTGCGCGTATTGTGGTCACTTTGTTAAATGTGCTTGAGCAAAACAAAGGCAAATACGGGGCTGCCGGAATCTGTAATGGCGGCGGCGGAGCCAGCGCAATTGTTATCGAAAATTTACGTTAAGGATAAAAATCGCATATATTTACGGCATAGGTATTAATATTTTGATAGTGATAAAAAGATCGGTCCTGGCATTTTGCCTGATAGTATTAGCTACCAGGACTTTTGCACAACAGATAGATGCGCAAGGGCTTAAACAGCTAAACTTTTACCAGGATAGCTTAAAGCATTTAGGCCATACCTTTATAAACGACCAAAATGATCTTGCCCGAAAAAATGCCAACTATCTATTTATTAAAACGCTGGTTACGGCACTAAAGGTTCCTCACTCCTTTGATTTTCCTTTCGATTCTGTTAAAACCATTACAACAACCAAATCTCCCGACGATAAATTCAGGATCTTCAGTTGGCACATCGCTAACGACGACGGCAGCTATCGGTTTTATGGAGCGATACAAATGAATACGGCCGGCCCGCTTAAATTGTATGGATTGGAGGACTATACGCCTTTAATTAAGAACGCAGAGGATACCATTTGCGACAATCATACCTGGCTGGGCGCACAATATTATACTATCATCCCCGTAAGCGGCAGCCGCCCCTATTACGTAATGCTGGGCTGGAAAGGAAACAACGACAAATCGACCAAAAGAGTAATAGAGGTATTATCATTTCAAAATGATAAGCCTGTATTTGGCATGCCGGTGTTTAACGGCAATGGTAAAAGGCGTAAACGCATAGTTTTTCAATATGCAAGGCAGGCATCTATGCTGTTAAAATATATTCCGTCGCAGCATTTAATTGTGTTTGATAATTTGGCTCCGCCTGATAAAAAATCAAAAGATCAACCCGAAACTTATGGGCCTGATCTTACCTATAACGGCTATAAATTAAAGAATGGCGAATGGGTATATCAGGATAATCTGGATATGCGTAACATCCCGAATGAGCAAGATGAGAGCTATATAGACCCAAAATTGTCCGAACGGCCAAAAACCACGCATCCTATAAAAAAGAAGTTGCAATAAACTTGTAAAACCAATATTACCGATATTCTTATTTAATAGAATAATAGTATTTTCGACCAAATTAAACTGATTTATGCCTGAAACAACTTTAACAGCCGAGGCTGTTGCTACGGAAGCAAAGTATCCCAGAAGCATTCCGTATATTATTGGGAATGAGGCTGCAGAGCGCTTTAGCTTTTACGGCATGCGCTCTATCCTGGCTACGTTTTTAGTCGCACAATTTTTCAATCCCACATTCAATCCGGCTTTACAAACCGTAGCAGAAGCAAAAGCCAATGAAAGTACACATTTTTTTGTGACACTTGCATACACCCTTCCATTTGTAGGCGGGTTAGTTGCCGACTGGTTTACCGGTAAATACCGCATCATTCTTTATATTTCGATAGTTTACTGTATTGGCCACCTCTGTTTATCTGTTTTTGATAGCAATTTAAACGGGTTTATTACCGGGCTTGTTTTAATTGCTATTGGCGCGGGCGGTATTAAATCCTGTGTATCGGCAAACGTTGGCGATCAGTTCGATAAATCTAATCAGGTATTATTATCAAAAGTTTATGGATGGTTTTATTTCAGCATAAACGCCGGTTCTGTTATTTCAACCATATTGATACCATGGGTTTATGCTAACTGGGGGCCAAAATGGGCTTTTGGTATTCCGGGCCTATTAATGGCCTTAGCTACTATTATTTTCTTTTTAGGGCGTAAAAAGTATGTGTATGTTCCGCCAGGCGGAATTAATAAAAATAATTTTGTTTTCATTTCGGTTTACGCACTATTTAATTTAGGTAAGCGACAAAAAGGCCAATCCTGGTTAGATGTAGCTAAAGGCGAATATAATTCTGAAAAAGTAGAAGGTGTAAAAGCAGTGTATCGCGTTATGGCAGTATTTATCTTCGCGCCGATATTCTGGGCCATGTGGGATCAAAATTTATCTGAATGGGTACTGCAAGCCGAAAAACTTGATCGCCATATCAATTTAGGATTCCTCAGCTTCACCGTATTACCGGGCCAGGTGCAAACAGCTAACCCCATCTTCCTTTTATCATTTATACCGCTGTTTACTTATTTTATATATCCGTTTTTAGATAAAATTGGCATCAAAACCACGCCATTGCGCCGCATAGGTGCGGGTTTGGCTTTAACTGCGTTGTCGTTCGTAATTATTGCTTTTGTACAGCAAGGCGTTGATGCAGGTCAGCACCCATCGGTTTGGTGGCAGATTTTCGCTTACGTAGTATTATCAGCCGCCGAGGTGTTAGTATCGATAACCGGGTTGGAGTATGCCTACACCCAGGCGCCAAAATCAATGAAGAGTACTATGAGTGCTATCTGGTTGCTAACTGTGGCAGCCGGCAACTTATTTGATGCTTTAATTAATGGCAATATCTCGGAAGGTGGGTTTTTCGCTCATTTTACAGGCGCCAGCTATTATTGGTTATTTGTTGTCATTTGTACAGTATTTTTGGTTGTTTATTTGTTTGTTGCACCACGTTTAAAAGAACGCAGTTATATAGAAGAGCCGGAAGAAGAAGCGGATGTTATTGCACAAACTAATAATTTATAACATTTAATATATTTAAAAGAGCAGGCAATAAATTTAACATTACCTGCCATTTTTTGTGTCAGAACATCTAATTTAGCAAGCTATTTATCCAAAAAAACACTTTATACGTGCCTGATAGCATAGTAATCATACCTACCTATAACGAAAAGGAAAACATCGAGCGGATGATTCGCAAGGTATTTGCTTTACCGTTTAATTTCCATATCCTGATTATCGATGATGGCTCGCCCGATGGTACTCCGATTATTGTCAAGCATCTGCAAAACACCTATCCCGACAGTCTTTTTATGGTAGAACGTGAGGGTAAGCAGGGCCTGGGTACAGCGTATATTCATGGTTTTAAATGGGCTATTGAGCATAATTACGAATACATTTTTGAGATGGATGCTGATTTCTCTCACAACCCGGAGGATCTGCTCCGTTTGCGTACGGCCTGTGTTGAGGGTGCGGATGTTGCCGTGGGTTCGCGCTACATTAAAGGCGTAAACGTTGTTAACTGGCCAATGAGCCGGGTACTCATGAGCTATTTTGCTTCGGTATACGTGCGCTTTATTACCGGCGTAGACATACAGGACTTTACTGCTGGCTTCATGTGTTACAAACGAAAGGTACTGGAGACGATAGAATTAGATAAAATCAAATTTGTAGGCTATGCCTTCCAAATTGAAATGAAATACACAGCGGTAAAACACGGCTTCCAGGTTATCGAAGTACCTATCATATTTACTGACCGTACAGCGGGCCAGTCAAAAATGTCGAAAGGCATTTTTAAAGAAGCTATTTTCGGTGTCTTGACCATGCGTTTCAATGCTATCTTCAGAAAATATCCCGAAGGATAAAACTGGTTGTTGAAGATTAAAAGATTGGTTTTAGGTGTTTATAACTAATCTTTAATCTTTAGCTGCTAATCTTTCAAAAATCTTATTTTTGGTCAATGAATGAGTATCTCAACCCTGACGGTGAACGCCTGTCGCCAGCCGAGCGTGATATTGAAAAAGTATTGCGACCACAGGCTTTTGAGGATTTTACCGGTCAGTTTAAAATATTAGAAAATCTACGAATATTTGTTCAGGCGGCCCGACAACGCGGCGAGGCACTTGATCATGTTTTGCTACACGGCCCGCCAGGACTGGGTAAGACCACCCTATCTTACATTATTGCCAATGAAATGGGTGTGGGTATTAAGATCACTTCGGGGCCTGTATTAGATAAACCCGGCGACTTAGCCGGCCTGCTAACCAACCTGGAAACCGGCGATATTTTATTTATTGATGAGATACATCGCTTAAGTCCGTTAGTTGAAGAATACCTGTATTCAGCTATGGAGGATTTTAAGATCGATATTATGCTGGAGAGCGGCCCAAATGCCCGCTCAGTACAGTTGTCGCTAAATCCGTTCACTTTAGTCGGCGCAACAACCCGTTCCGGCTTACTGACCGCTCCGCTGCGTGCCCGTTTTGGCATCAATTCCAGGTTGGAATATTATGACGCTAAGCTTTTAACTACCATTGTATTAAGATCGGCATCTATACTAAAAACACCAATCAGTGATGAAGGCGCTTATGAGATTGCACGGCGCAGCCGCGGCACACCGCGTATTGCCAATGCGCTGCTGCGCCGTACGCGCGATTTTGCGCAGATAAAAGGCGATGGTAATATAGACACAGCCATTGCTAAATATGCGTTAAATGCTTTGAATGTAGATGAGCATGGTTTAGATGAAATGGACAATAAAATTCTTGTAACCATCATTGATAAATTCAAGGGCGGACCAGTTGGTTTAAAAACCATCGCGACGGCAGTAGGCGAAGATGAAGGCACAATAGAAGAGGTTTATGAACCGTTCTTAATACAGGAGGGCTTTTTGATGAGAACCGCCCGCGGGCGCGAAGCTACCGAAAGCGCATATAAGCATTTAGGCAAAATAAAACTGGGCGGAAATCCTTCATTATTTTAAGTTTTTATTGCTACTATTGCCGTAACAATTAATCTGTTATTACCTAATAATATAAATTAAATACCATAGTTTTTAAACTATAAATAACCTTTATGAAACGAATATTACTTTTAGCCTTAGTATTGGCAGGCAGTCGTTCAATGGCCCAGCAGGTTACTAAAGTAACCGACCCTGTTGATTGGGTAAACCCGCTGATGGGTACTGATTCAAGACCCGATCTGTCAAACGGAAATACTTATCCTTGTACTGCCCTACCCTGGGGCATGAATTTCTGGTCGCCTCAAACCGGGCCTAACGGCGACGGCTGGGCATATACTTATGATGCGCATAAGATTCAGGGGTTTAAGCAAACACATCAGCCTTCACCCTGGATGAATGACTACGGTATGTTCTCTATCATGCCGATGACCAAACACCTGCACGTAGAGCAAGCCGCCCGTGCAAGTTGGTTTTCGCACAAAGCCGAAATCTCAAAACCATACTACTACAGCGTTTATCTGGCCGATCATGACGTTACTACCGAGATTACGCCTACTGAGCGTGCTGCCCAGTTTAAGATCACTTTCCCTAAGTCGGACAGTTCATTCATTTTGGTTGATGCATTTGCAAAAGGCTCATATGTAAAAGTTATTCCTGCAGAGAATAAGATAGTAGGTTACTCAACTCAAGCTGCAGGCCCTAAATTAAAGAACTTTAAAAATTACTTTGTAATCTACATTGATAAACCATTCACTTTATCGCACACTTACAGTACTACCGAAGAAGAGCGTCAAGGCCGGAGCGGTAATAAAATGCGTGTCGAGGTAGCTAAAATGGAACCATCATTAGAAACTAACGCGGAACACGCTTTAGCTGCTATCGGTTTTCAAACTAAAAGAGGCGAAATCGTTCACCTGAAAGTAGCTTCATCATTTATCAGCCTGGAACAAGCTGAACTGAACTTAAAACGCGAGATCGGCAATGACAGCTTTGAACAAACAGCTAAAAAGGGTCGCGATATCTGGAATAAGACCTTAAGCCGTCTATCAGTATCAGGTGGTACAGTAGATCAAACCCGTACTTTTTATTCATGCTTATACCGCATGTTGTTCTTCCCTAATAAAATGTATGAGATTGACGCGGCAAACAAACCAATGCACTGGAGCGCACAAAACGGCAAGATCATGCCAGGCTATAAATTTGCCGGTACAGGTTTTTGGGACACTTTCAGAGCGTTATATCCATTCCTGAACCTGGTTTATCCGTCAATTGACAGAGAAATGCAGGCCGGTTTGGTTAATGATTACAAAGAAGGCGGATGGCTGCCCGAGTGGTCAAGCCCGGGTTACTCTGATTGTATGATCGGCAATAACTCTGCTTCTATCGTTGCTGATGCTTACCTGAAAGGTTTGCGCGGCTATGATATCAACACGCTTTGGGAAGCTGTAAAACACGGCGCAAATAACGAAGGCCCTAACGCAACCGGCCGTCGTGGTGTTCAATATTACAACACTTTGGGTTATGTGCCTTATGATGTTAAAATTAATGAAAATGCTGCCCGTACTTTAGAGTATGCTTATGATGACTTTGCTATTTATCAATTAGGTAAAGCATTGGGCAAACCTGCATCAGAGATCGACATCTACAAAAAAAGAAGTTTAAACTACCGCAACCTGTATAATAAAGATATAGGTTTAATGCAAGGCAGAAACAAAGACGGATCATGGGTTAAACCATTTAATCCGTTGAAATGGGGTGATGCCTTTACCGAAGGTAACGCCTGGCACTACAGCTGGGCCGCATTACACGACATTCAGGGTATGATTAACCTTGAAGGCGGCAGAAAACAATTCGTCAATAAACTGGATTCCATCTTCATCATTCCACCTATTTTTGATGACAGCTACTACGGCGGCGTTATTCATGAAATCCGCGAAATGCAGATCATGAACATGGGCCAATACGCTCACGGTAATCAGCCAATCCAGCACATGCTTTACCTGTATAACTTTGCTGGCGAGCCGTGGAAAACTCAATTTCACGTACGCGATGCTATGGCCAAATTATACAAAGCAACTCCTGATGGTTATTGCGGCGACGAAGACAACGGTCAAACTTCGGCCTGGTATGTATTTTCAGCTATGGGCTTCTATCCTGTTTGTCCTACCAGCTCTCAATACGTGCTTGGTACGCCGTTATTTAAAACAATGACCGTGAGTCTTGAAAATGGCAAGAAGATCGTAATTAACGCGCCTAACAACAGCGCACAAAACAAATATGTAAAGGCGCTTACTGTTAACGGCAAACCATACGACTTTAATTACTTTACTCATGCAACGTTAACAAAAGGCGCGGTGTTAAACTACACCATGTCTGATAAACCAAACATGCAGAGAGGCACAAAAGCATCAAGCTTCCCTTATTCACTTTCAAATGAAAAGTAAAAGCGCAGGCCTTTTTAAAAAGGCAGTTGTATTAGTTCTTATTGGCGCATTTGCAGTAAATGCCAACGCACAGGACAAGCGCCTCAGGCTCGGTATTTACGGCCTTAACCACGACCATATTCTGGGCTTTTTTAACCAGATGAAAAGGGGAACAGCTAATGTAGTAGGCGTTTATGAGCCAAGCCGTCCGTTGTGGGAAAAGTACAAAAAGCGTTTTAAATTGCCCGACTCGCTTTACTTTAATGATGTACATAAAATGATCAAAGCTGTGAAGCCCGATGTAATGCTGGGTTACAACGCAGTAGGTAAACATGTGGACATTGTTGAGGTTTGTGCACCGTTGCATATACCGGTAATGGTAGAAAAACCATTGGCAGCGACGTTATCGCAGGCCAAACGTATTGAGGCATTGGCAAAACAATATAATATCAAAGTGCTGGTGAATTATGAAACCACCTGGTATCCGTCATTCCAATACATTCATGATATGGTTGGTAAGGATAGTATTGGTAAGATACGCCGCATGATAATTCGTGATGGACACAGCGGACCAAAGGAAATAGGTTGCAGTCCGGAGTTTTTGGCCTGGCTGACCGACCCTGTACTAAACGGAGCCGGCGCGCTGAACGATTTTGGTTGCTATGGCGCTGACCTGGCTACCTGGTTAATGCATGGTCAACGCCCTATAGCGGTTACTGCGGTTGCTAAACATTACAAACCGCAAGTATATCCAAAAGTGGAGGACGATGCTACCATTTTGGTTGAGTATCCTACCGCTACTGCTTCTATAGAGGCATCATGGAACTGGGCGCTAAACATCAAGGACATGGAAGTTTGGGGCGAAACAGGTGTTATCCATGCTTTCAATGGTAAAAGTGTCCAGTTTAGAACACCCAGAGAAGAAACTAAATTCACTTCGGTGCATGAGGCAAAACCCATACCGGCACCAAATAATGATCCGCTGGTTTATTTGACTGCGGTTTTAAGAGGCCAGATTTCTGGCGAAGGCGATCAGGCATCGCTTGCTTATAATATGATAGCGATGGAGATACTGGATGCTGCGAAAAGATCTATCAACCAGGGCAAACGTATAGTTTTGTAACCTTAATAAAACAAATACTGACTTACGGCGTTAGCATGCCGTAAGTCTTTTATTAATTTAATACCCTACTTTTAATGTTGAAACAATTTATTGCTTTACTAACGTTTTGTTTATCATTTAATCTGTCCGTTAAAGCTCAAAACAATGCGGCTATAATGGCCCGCAAACAAGTACCGGTTATCTGTTACCACCAAATACGCAACTGGCGACCAAAAGATTCTAAAAATGCCAAGGATTATATTGTACAGATTGCAGCTTTTAAAGAGCACATTAAAATGCTGGCTGATAGCGGTTATCATACCATCCTGCCCGATCAGTTGTATGCTTATCTGACTAAGGGTGCTCCGCTGCCAAAAAATCCAATTATGCTAACCTTTGATGACACGGACGAAGATCAGTACACTATTGCGGCGCCTGAACTGAAGAAATATGGTTTTAAAGCCGTATACTTTGTGATGACCGTATCAATAGGCCGCCCGCATTACATGACCAAAGAGCAAGTTAAAGCTTTGTCT
>DATCXS010000053.1:0-8586 GCA_036565645.1 Mucilaginibacter sp. | reverse complement strand
CGCTATTTCCTGGTGGGTTTACGTCTTAACCTGCAAAAATGGGGTGGCAGGCCGCAGCAACACGGAAAGAACATGCAGCGCCGCGGCGACGGTAGCTTTATTTACAACTAAGCTTCTCAAATGTTAATCCAATAATTAAAGCCTTGGCATCGCACTGATGTTCAAGGCTTTTTGTTATTATTTAATGGCGAACTAATAAAGTGTCATCCTGAGCATAGCGAAGGATCTTATATAAGCGAATAGAAGGACGTATAGGATCCTTCGCTATGCTCAGGATGACAAAAGGGTAATAACACATGAATAATCAAAAAAAGGGCTGACTCAGAATTGAGTCAGCCTTTTTTTTGATTATCAATACTACTGCTTATTTCTTTACAGAGAACTTATAGTATGATGATGTTTGATAAGTTTGGCCCGGCTTTAAAGTTGTAGTGGGGAAAGATGGCTCATTTGGCGAGTCGGGGAAGTGCTGAGTTTCCATAGCAAATGCAGTTCTGAAATCGTCTTTGCTGCCACCTTTAAAGGTATTTTTGCTTTGCATAAAGTTCCCGCTGTAAAACTGTAAACCCGGCTCCTGGGTATAAACATCCATAACGACACCACTTTTGTCGCCAACTACTGTCGCAGCATGCGCAAATTTACCCGGGGCGGTATCAGACAATACGAAGTTATGATCGTAACCATTGCCATTCTTTAGTTGTTGATTGTTATCATTAATGCGAGCGCCAATAGTAGTTGGCTTATTAAAATCAAACGGTGTACCTGCCACCGGCTCTAATTTACCGGTAGGGATCAAAGTTGAATCGACCGGGGTATATTTGGCTGCATTGATCTGTACTATGTGATTTAAGATAGTACCGCTACCCTCGCCATTCAGGTTAAAAAATGCATGGTTTGTCAGGTTACAAACGGTCGTTTTATCAGTGGTAGCCTCATAATCCATGTGCAATTCATTTTGATCATTAAGGCTGTAAGTAACTTTAACATTCAGATTGCCGGGGAAACCACCTTCCATGTCCTTGGCCAGATAAGTAAACTCGATAGTATGGTCGTCAGGTTGTTTAGCATTCCAAACCACATCCTGAAAGCCTGCTTTACCGCCATGCAGCGTGTTAGGGCCGTTATTAATGGTTAAAGTAACCTGTTTGCCATCCAGCATAAATTTGCCTTTAGCAATGCGGTTTCCATAACGGCCTATGGTAGCTCCAAAATAAGGTTCGGTTGATTTTCTGTATTCATCAACTGTTTTAAAGCCGATAACTACATCGATCATTTTCCCCTTGCTATCCGGAACAAACAGGCTAACTATACGGCCGCCGTAATTGGTAAATACCGCTTTTACATTGTTTTTATTTTTTATGACATAAAAAGCAGTGCTTTTTGTTGCTGTATCTGTTTTAGCGCTGTCTGCTGATGATTTTGTCGACGATGAGTTACATGCCGCCGCTAAAAGCACAACAGACAACAGGCCCGCAATAAATTGTAATTTCATGGTTGTTAAGTTAAATTGTTAATAATTGATTATCTTTTTGTTTGTTTCTTTAACCAGGCTGTAAGTTCTTTTGCTGCTATATTGTTTTGATAGACATTGGGCAGGCGGCCGTTTACATACTCATTATACAACCAGGGATCGCCTACTGCAAATACTATTCCTTTTCCGTATTTAACTGTTGCCGCTATATTTGATTTGCCATCGGCAGATTTAATGGCGCTTTTAGCGCCGGGAGCTGTCATACCGATACTGCAAACATCTTTCAGAAACGTTTCAGGTGCAGAAGGGAAAATGGCTTTGTCAACACATAAACCTGACCCCTCGCTAAAATGTTTGTCGTCGACTACATGATTTTGGAGATCATTATTAAAATGCAGACCGAATTTACCGGCGAGGATATTAAAATGTGTGAGTTCGACATTTGCACTGTCGTTAGCCATTAAGACTAAAACACCGCCTGCTTTTACCCATTGCGCAACCTGGTCGGCATCTTGCTGCTGTATGTAATTTGGATGGGCTGTTTCTTTTTTTGTGTCCGGATCAACGATGATGTAAACAGACGAATTTTTCAGATTGACAGTAGTTGGGGCGCTGCCTAACGTGTCTAAAGTAAAACCACCGGCTTTAAAAATACTGGCCCAGATACTAAAGCCTGAATCCTTTTCATCATCCCATAAATAATGAAATCGAACTGTGCCTTTACCGGTTTTATGCGTTTCGTGGTTAAAATAGCTGTCGAGTGTTACGGTTTGTGCAAACGTTGCCGGAATAATGGCAAACAAACTCAACAGTATAAAAACCGCTAATCTGTTCATAATTAATCAGCTAAGTTAACCGGTTTCATTTTTGGCGCCAGGAAATGCATAACTACCCAAGCCAGGAGATAAGCGCCGCCACAGGTAGCAAAAATAATATTGTAGCCTACCAGGATGTGGCCTGCATCTTTATTGGTTTGCAGGATATACCCAATAAAATCGGGAAATAAAAAGCCGCCGAGGGCACCGGCCATGCTGCCTATGCCTACAACCGAGCTTATAGCGCGTTTTGGAAACATATCAGAAGCGGTAGTAAATATGTTGGCGCTCCAGGCTTGATGCGCAGCCACTGCAAGGCTAATTAATGCTACCGCCTGCCAAATGCCGACTGCATACTTGGCTGCAACTATTGGCACCACACAGATAGCAAACAATAACATTGCTATTTTGCGGGCCTTAAACACCGGCCAGCCCCTTTTAATGAACCACGATGATAAATACCCACCGCCTACACTGCCGACGGTTGAGGCAGAATAAACGATAACCAAAGGTAAGCTGGGTTTAGTTAGATCTAAGTTAAAAGTACTGGCGAAGTATGAGGGCAGCCAGAACAAAAAGAACCACCAAACCGGGTCGGTAAGCAATTTACCAAAAATAAAAAACCAGGTTTGTCTATATTTCAATAGCTGGCCCCATCCTATCTGTTTTTCATCGGCAGCATTAACCGCTACTTCATCAATGTCGCTATGGATTAACTCATATTCTGCCGCGGACAGTCTCTTTTGTTTGGACGGGATCTCGTAAAATATGATCCAGAAAACCAGCCAGACAAAGCCAATTGCGCCGGTAATGATAAACGCCATTTGCCAGCCATATATACCTAATATAAACGGAACCAGGATAGGCGCAACCACCGCACCAATATTGGCGCCAGAGTTGAATATACCCGTAGCTGTAGCCCGTTCTTTTTTTGGAAACCACTCGGCAACCACCTTTATAGCGGTAGGAAAATTACCAGACTCGCCCAAACCTAAAGCCCCTCTGACTATACCAAAACCCAATGTCGTCCTTACCAAGGCATGTGCCATTGCCGACACACTCCAAATGATGATAGATGCGATATAACCCATTTTGGTGCCGATCTTATCAACCACACGGCCAAACACCAGCAAACCTATTGCATAACAAGCCTGAAAAGCCTGAACAATATTCTTGTAGTCTATTTCACTCCAATGGAATTTTTCGGCTAAGATTGGCTTCAGCAAGCCAATAATTTGCCGGTCTAAGTAATTTACAGTAGTAGCAAAAAATAGTAAGGCACAAACTATCCAGCGATAATTGCCTGGTTGATTAGTCTTCATAATTGGTTATAAATGGTTTGGCTTAGCCGGGTACAATATAAGATAATATTTTAGCGATGGTATTAAACACCGCTAAAAATCGAAAATCCGCCATCAACGGTGAGCATGGAGCCTGTTACAAACTTAGATGCATCACTTAACAGCCATACCAATGCGCCAATAAGCTCATCCGGATCGCCAAAACGTTTAAACGGTGTATTTCTGATGACCCGCTCTCCCCTGTCGGTATAACCACCCTCTGGCTTGGTTAACAGGTTACGGTTTTGCTCGGTCAGGAAAAAGCCGGGTGCCAGGGCATTCATACGGATAGCATCGCCGTAACGATTAGCCAGTTCGACCGCAAACCACTGATTGTAGCAGTCCATAGCTGCCTTGCCCATATTGTAACCCAGCACCCGTGTAACCGCGCGTTTTGAGTTCATAGACGATATATTCACAATACTTCCCCTACCGGCAGTTTGAACAATAGCTTCGCCGAAAATTTGCGTAGGTATCACCGTCCCCCAAATATTAAGCTCCATTACCTTGCGCATACCTGCCGTATTCATTTCAAAAAGATCCTGCTCAGGCAATAAAACACCTTCGGGCATGTTGCCCCCTGCAGCATTTACTAAGCCGTCAATACGGCCATAGGCGGCAATTACCTTGTCTTTGGCAGCAATCAGCGCGTTTTCGTCCAATGCATCGGCAATTAAGGCGATAGCTCTGCCACCCTTTGCGTTGATGGCTGCAGCGCGTTCTTCGGCAACCTGCCGGTTACGCCCCAGTATGCCCACCGCACCGCCTGCTGCTGCAATGCCTTCGACAAATGACTTACCTAAAATACCGGTTCCGCCGGTAACTACAATTACCTTATCCTTTAATGAGAAGTTGTTTTCCACGTTTTATTATTTTTATATTATTTTAAATCAGTAATATTAAGCATATCCATGTCGGTATAGTCCAGGTTTTCGCCGGCCATACCCCAAATAAAACTATAATTTGCCGTCCCACTGCCCGAGTGTATGCTCCAGGGCGGCGACACCACGGCATCATAATTTTTCAGAATGATGTGTCGCGTTTCATCCCCCTGGCCCATGTAGTGAAATACCCGCTGACCGTTGGGAACGTCAAAATAAAAATAAGCCTCCATGCGACGGTCATGGGTATGCGCAGGCATGGTATTCCATACGCTGCCCTGGGCCAAAATGGTAAGGCCCATCACCAGCTGACAGCTTTGTATGCCGTCGGCATGAATATATTTGTTGATGGTGCGTTTATTGGCTGTTGATGAATCGCCGGCGCTCACTTTCACGGCATCGGCATGGCTCATTAACACTGTTGGATAGTTAGCATGTGCCGGGCACGACAGGATATAAAATACAGCCGGATTATTACCATTTACACTGGCGAATGCTACCTGCTGTATGCCTTTGCCGATATAGAGGCAGTCAAGTTTATTAACCGGATAAGTTTTTCCGTCAACAGTAACCTCACCATCGCCGGCCACGTTAATGATGCCCATTTCGCGGCGCTGTAAAAAATAATCGGCTTTTAAGTGGGGATAATTGGGTAGCTCCAGTTTTTTATCTATTGGATTAGCGCCGCCCACAATCATCCGGTCGTAATGCGTATACACGAAATTTACCTGATGAGGTTGAACAATATCATCCAGCAAAAAACGCTCGCGGATCTTGTCGGTTTGATAACATTTAAAATCATCAGGATGTACGGCGTATATAGATCTCAAGATTTTTTGGTTTGAATGGCAATTTTACAATTTATAGTTAAATAAAAAACCACATACCACTATATTTTTACGCAAACGATGCAGATGCAGCGAATTTTAAAAATTGGACATATCGGATTTATGCTTAAATACTTGTATTATTGAATATAAAACCATTTAAGCCAGCGTTCAAACACGCAACAAAACGTATCATCATGAAGACAAGCAGTAAAATCGGCATTGCCATTCTATCTATTATATGTTTTATCGGTACAACCGCGTCCGCTCAAATAAATCAGAGCGCAGCCAAAGCCTGGGTTAAAAAAGGTGAATGGCGAAATGGTTTTAAACTGAAGCTATATACCGGGTTGGATAATGTGGAATTTGCCAAACAATATCAGGCAAATAAAAAGTATTGGGATGAAGCTTTTGCTTTTATCAGTAATACCAGGTTAGACACACTGTCGCCCGGCAAACACGTAATTGATGGCGATAATGTTTTTGCAACAGTTACTGACGGCCCAACTAAAGACATAGAAAAAACCGGCTGGGAAGCGCATCATAATTATTTAGACTTACATTTAGTTATAAACGGGCGCGAAAAAGTTGGGGTGATGAATGCTAAAACAGCTAAGGTAACCAACCCTTACGATGCTGCAAAGGATGTAGAGAACTATGACATCAACACCAAAGGAGATTGGTATATTGAGGACCCAAGTACACTGTATATTTTCTTTCCGCAAAACTCGCACCGGCCCGGTGTGCATGTTGACGGCTATGACAAAGTGAAGAAGATGGTGATTAAGATTAAGATGGCCGAGTGAACTCCTTTAAAGAAGTGCCTCAGCATACAGTCTTTTTAGCATGATACCCTTTTTATCAAAGTACCAACTGCTCATGCAACTTCACTAAAGTTTGCTGCGGATTGTCAGATAAACCGGGATGTACTTTGGATGCTTGCACCACTGTACTGCGGGTAGCAGTTAACCACCTGAAACGTGATGCTTCATCCAACTGAGCAATGGGGCCACCTTCGGGGCTTCCCTGGCATATCAATTCAAAGGCATGCAAATTAGCCCTGATATTTTGAGCTTCGTCCTGATTGGTAAAACAGCAAATGCGTTGCTCGTTTACGGTGATAATGGCTTGCAAAAATTTAAGTGTCTTGCAGTACAACACCACACCTACATTCATAAATTCTTCGCGTTCAACCCTGGGTACAACGCGAACTACGGCATATTCAAAAACGTGTTTCCCTGGCATTTTTTGCTTCATTTATAAAGTTTTCTGAAGATGCTAAACGCAGCAGCAGGAACTGGACATATACCTCGCGGCGCTCGTCAGCAATATCAGCATTTTCGCCTAACCATTCGCCGGGTATTAAAGCGGTGATATCGCGGATCAGTTTTTCATTGATGATAGTTTTAAACGCTGCATCAACAGCATCTAATTCAGTTGCCGACATCAACAAAACATGATCTTTTACCTGCACAAAGGGGCGCACGGCCTGTTCTTTCCAATTATCCCACGAATGATGAAAATACAGGGCCGCTCCATGATCTATCAACCACAATTCATTATGCCACATCAGCATATTAGTGTTGCGCGGCGTACGGTCCACATTTGTTAACAGACAATCCAGCCAGACTATCTTTGATGCCAATTCATGATCGATCTTTGTAACTGCCGGATCAAAAGTTATGGCACCTGAAAGATAATGTAGTGCCAGATTTTGCCCCACGCTGGCTTTGAGCAGGTCCTGTATTTCTTCGTCAGGCTCTGTACGGCCAAAAGCTTCGTCGAGGTTGGCAAACACCAATTCGGGCACTTTTAGTCCAAGGGCGCGTGCCAATTCGCCACCAATCAGTTCGGCTATAAGTGCTTTTACGCCCTGGCCTGCTCCACGAAATTTGAGTACATATAAAAAGTCATCGTCTGCCCCGGCAATAGCAGGCAGTGAGCCGCCCTCGCGCAGCGGAGTGACATACCGGGTGACATTTACGGTTCTTAGTTCCATCTTTCAGCCACTAAAACTACTCATTTATGCTCAATTGACCGCACTTATTGTAAGTGCCTGCATCGAAAAGGTTACAAAAACACCCAAGCCGGTGACCGGCAAGACTTTGCATATCTCGAAAATAATTATTTAAATTGCCGGCATGAAAACCAAACTAATTATACCTACCCTGCTGCTGATCTCGACATCTGCCATGGCACAGAACAAAGACTGGCCGGGTATCAGGCGTTATGAGAAAGCCAATAGCGAATTGCCTGCACCTGCCAAAGGCGAAAAACGTGTTGTTTACATGGGCGACTCGATAACTGATTTTTGGATCAATAATGATTCAACTTTTTTTAAGAGCAACAACTACATCGATCGCGGTATAAGCGGACAAACTACGGGCCAGATGCTGGTGAGGTTCCGTGAAGATGTGATCAACCTTAAGCCGGCTGCCGTAGTTATTTTAGCGGGCATCAACGACATCGCTGAAAATAATGGCCCTGAAAAGCTGGAAGATATTTTTGGCAACATTGTATCAATGGTTGAACTGGCCCGGGCTAACAAGATCAAAGTGGTAATATCATCTGTTACGCCAGCTGCTGCTTTCCCGTGGAGACCATCTATCGATCCGAAAGAAAAAGTAAAAGCACTGAACGATATGTTGAAGGATTATGCAGCTAAAAACAAGATTGTTTACCTGGATTACTTCACAGCGATGGCCGACGCCAATCGCGGTTTGCCTAAAGAATTATCAAAAGACGGCGTACACCCTACCCTTGCCGGTTATAAAATAATGGAGCCATTGGCTACAAAGGCTATAAATCAGGCTTTAAAACAGAAATAAATATCATTTAAATGATATTAAAAAGCGCATCGCCATTTTATTGACGATGCGCTTTTTTGATTATGACTTTACAGATCTCAAACATCACTTGTGTTTGCTTTGAACCATGTATTAATCTATTTATTTAAGAGTGGCCAAAATAACCTGTCACAGCATTCAATATCAGCAATAAACCCAAACTGGCTAATACCATGTAACTGTATTTGAAAAAACGATCGCCGTGCATTATGGCGTTGATTTTACGGCCGATGAGCACTGCAGGTATAATAGCAGGCAACGACCATATATAGTAATTAAAAAGCGTTTGGTTTAACAATCCGCTTATCCAGTAACCTATGACACCTGTCAGGCTCGCTGCCAGGAAATATGCTTGCAATGTAGCCCGAAAATGCTGGGCTGACCACCGACGTTTAGCGCCATATAT
>DATCXS010000243.1:0-9212 GCA_036565645.1 Mucilaginibacter sp. | reverse complement strand
AATTTAGACGCTTATGCAGTTTATCAGGGCAACCCTGCCGTTAAAGTACGCGACCGCGTAATTGATTAAGAGTCATGTCTGCCTATTCAAGCGTCTACGCTTGAATACATTGCGTTGTGAGTGTCCAAACTTGCTCCGCCTAACCCTGGTTATTGATCTCCCGCCAAAGCAGATCTTTCAACACATCAATATTTTTCTGAGCTACTGACGAGATGAACACCGATGGAATATCGGCAGGCACCTGCTGTTTCATTTCGGCAATCAATTCGTCGTCCAGCATATCGGCTTTGGTAACGGCCAGCACGCGTGGTTTGTGCATCAGCTCGGGGTTGTACTGGTTCAATTCTTTTAGCAAGATGTCGTATTCCTGCTGAATGGTTCGCGCGGTATCTGCAGGAACCATAAATAGCAGCACGGCGTTACGCTCAATGTGTTTCAGGAAACGGATGCCCAAACCTTTGCCTTTCGATGCTCCTTCGATGATCCCCGGAATATCAGCCATAACAAACGATTTGTTGTTGCGATAGGCTACGATGCCCAGGTTTGGAACCAGCGTAGTAAAAGCATAATCAGCAATCTCGGGCTTAGCTGCCGACACTACCGACAGCAATGTCGATTTACCGGCGTTAGGGAAACCCACCAGACCTACATCGGCCAGTATTTTTAATTCCAGGATGTTCCATACTTCCTCGCCGGGTTCGCCGGGTTGGGCAAAGCGAGGGGTTTGGCGGGTAGGGCTTTTAAAGTTGGCATTGCCAAGTCCGCCGCGGCCGCCTTTGGTTAATATCCTGGTCTCGCCGTCGGTATTAATTTCAAATAAGATCTCTCCGGTTTCGGCATCGCGGGCTATAGTGCCCAGCGGAACTTCGAGTATTTCATCGCGGCCGGTTTTACCCGAGCTTAATGAACTGCTGCCCGATTCACCATCGCCGGCAATAACATGCTTACGGAATTTGAGGTGCAGTAAGGTCCAAAGCTGGGCGTTACCTTGTAAGATAACGTGTCCGCCGCGACCGCCGTCGCCCCCGTCCGGGCCACCCATCGAGGTGTGCTTATCGCGGTGCAAATGCGCTGACCCTGCTCCGCCATGACCCGAGCGGCAGCATATCTTTACGTAATCAACAAAATTTGAACCTTGAGACATGAAATTTCGGATTTACGAATTACGATTTACGATTTATTTAAAAAGATCTGTCATCCTGAGCATAGCGAAGGATCTTATAAAGCAACATGTAGGATGTATAAGATTCTTTGCTATGCTCAGAATGACAAAAAGAGTTTTTTACTTTCGAACACCCGAATATTCGAAATCCGAAATTAATACGACTCTATAACAGTATTAATAGCAGCAAAAATCTCCTCGATAGAGCCTATGCCGTTAATGCTTTTAAACTTGTTTTGGTCTTTATAGAAACCTGCAACGGGTGCAGTTTTTTCATTATATTCTTTAATTCTTTTGCGGATAACCTCGGGGTTAGCATCATCAGGGCGGCCCGAATCTTTGCCTCTCAGCAACAACCTATGCTCCAACTCGTCGTCATTAACTTCTAAAGCAATCATGCCTGAAATTGCGGTTGCTTTGCTTTCCAACAATTGATCTAATGCTTCGGCTTGTGCTACGGTACGGGGGAAACCATCAAAAATAAAGCCTTTAGCATCTTTATTGGCGTCAAGCTTATTGCTAATCATGCCGATAACTACCGCATCGGGTACTAACAATCCCTGATCCATCAGCTTTTTAGCTTCAAGGCCCAGCGCTGTTCCCTGTGTAATTTCACCGCGAAGCAGATCGCCTGTTGACAGGTGGATCAAGCCGTATTTTTCAATAAGCTTTTGTGATTGAGTACCTTTACCGGCTCCTGGCGGGCCAAATAATACTAAGTTGAGCATGCGCG
This sequence comes from Mucilaginibacter sp., assembly GCA_036565645.1. Lineage (GTDB taxonomy): Bacteria > Bacteroidota > Bacteroidia > Sphingobacteriales > Sphingobacteriaceae > Mucilaginibacter. Next base: position 7,317 of record DATCXS010000243.1, on the reverse strand, counting down.
TTTAAAATTAAAAGCCTTCCGGTTTGTATACTGAAAGGCTTAATTTATACTGGTGCACTTGTAGGGATTCGAACCCCAAACCTTCTCATCCGTAGTGAGATGCTCTATCCAATTGAGCTACAAATGCATATTCTATCCGCTTTTTTAACGGACTGCAAAAATAGGATATATTTTTAAAAGTCCTTAAAATATTTAAAATTTACTTTACTATTTCTGCAATTGCCGCAAAATCAGGTAAATTCTTTGCCGATTCTAATACTTCGGCATATATAATATTCTGGTTTTCGTCTATCACAAAGGCAGCGCGCTTGGCCACACCTTTCAGTCCGAACACAAATTCTTCGTAAATGGCGCCGTAGGCAGTTGATACTTCTTTGTTAAAGTCGGACAGCAGATGGAACTGGTAATTATTCTCCTCTTTAAACTTAGCCAGCGTAAAGGGTGAGTCGACAGATATACCCAGGATTGTAGCATTCAGCCCATCATAATAACCAAAATTATCGCGCATGGTACAAAGCTGCCGGTGCAGGTACCAGTAAACGCCATAGGAAAAAAATGAATAATTACTTTGCGACCCTTAAAATCGGCCAATGAAACTTCTTTTAAGGCCGATGATACTAATTTGAATTGCGGCGCCGGTTGGCCGATGGTTAGTGACATAGCTATTTGTTTTGTATCGCAAAGAAATAATATTAAAAAGAAATAATATTAAAGTATATCAATCATAATCTGCCTGCAATAATTTTAATATTGATATATTTAAATCTCAAAACCTTGTCCTTATGAAAAAGCTTATCGTTAGCTGTTTATTGATGTTGGCCGGTGTAATTCACAGCGAGGCGCAAAATGCAAAGGTCCATGTCGTCATCCATCATGGCAGCAGCAAAAACTATATATACATTACGCAGCGCTTACCTACGCCCCAATTTTTTGATAAAGACTACCAGGTAGATGAGCAAAGCCAAACCAAAAAGACTACCCTTGAATTTACACTGAAGCAACCGCTTTCGGTAACGCTTTACTATAGTGTGCAAAAGGGCCGGTCGCTAAGCAAAAGTTACAACCTGTACCTGAGGCCTGGCGATGATATTACCTTAACCGCCGATTTACAAAAACCTCAGAATACCATTGTAGTAACCGGCAAGGGCAGCGAAAATAACCAGTTCTTGGAGACCACCGGCGATGTTGACGATGAAAAAATATATGGCGATACCCTGCCCAACCGCATTATAGCCCTGATAAATAAGCAGGCGGCCATTAACAGAAAACAACTACAGACTTACATTGCCAGATACCATCCCTCGGCAGATTTTATTAAGAAGCAGCAATACGAGGTGATTTACTTTGCAGCCGAAGACTATTTTGGATTTAAGGAAAATAATAAGTTCGGGATACAGAAAGCATATGCCCGCAATAAGGCCCTTTGGCAAAAGGTACAGGATAGCTTGTTTATTACGGCAGGCAATCAAACCCGCCAACTTAACAAACAATTGCTTGCAAAAACCAGCCTGGATATAAATAGTATCAGCGGTATAGAACGCGGCGCTATCTTAAAGCAACAAAATAATGACGAAGCACTGGTGGCCACCAATTACAGATCATTATTGCGCAGCCTACTGGTACGCGTAAAGGAAAACTTATGGAATGAGGCTGAGGAAAACCCTGACCAGTTTTACCGGGAATGGTACCAGACAGATAAGGAAAACGGTGAGAAATTATTTAAGGATGACCGGCAGAACCTGCTCAAGGAAAAAATAATTAAGGCCTATTTTAAGGGACAAACTGCCGAATTTTTATACGAGGTATTGCTGAACCAAGCTAAGGACGAAAGTGACCCTAAAAATATACCGGTGATATTTAACCGGTTTAAGGAGCAATATCCGCAAAGTAATTTCATCGGCACTTATGAACCTTATGTGGCCGAGATCATTAAAAAAGACAAGTCGCCATTAACCGACAAAATGATATTTACGGCCGGCAATGGAACCAAACTTCAGAAACTGGACGAAGTATTAGCCCTAACCAAGGGCAAGACCGTATTAGTTGATATGTGGGGCACCTGGTGCGGACCATGCCGCCAGGAGATTGAAAAAAATTCGGCCGCCATCAAGGAGCATTTTAAGGACAAGGGCTTAAATTACCTCTATGTTGCCAATTATGATACGGGCAACCAGGACAACTGGAAAAAACTGATAGCGTATTTCCACCTGGAGGGCACCCACATCCTAGCCAGCGAGAGCCTGAGCGACGACATTATGAAAAAGGTAAACGGCCACGGCTATCCTACTTATTTTATTATTAAGAAAGATGGCAGCTATGAAATATCAAAGGCAGGCTATCCCATGAAACGCGAAGTACTGGTAAAACAACTGGAAGAAGCATTGGCTATGAAATAGGCATTAAAATGAATTTATGGAAATTGCAGAAGGAATCTACGGATCCAAAGACGGTAAATCAGTAGTCAAAATACGCATTTCCATTATGTTTAATTTTATCAAAAAAAAATTAAACATAAATATGGAACAAATGATTATTAAAAAAGACTTAATGGGTAATTTAACGGAATATTTTGAAACTCATCCTGATTTATTACCCGCCGGCGTTATTCTTAAAAATGTAAATATTATCGGCGGATACTACGAGTTCTCTTCCGACGAAAGAAGAGAAATGTTCAATCACGAGGTGGTTTTTAGAGGACCATTAGGTAATCCAGAATGGAAACAAAATTATGATCTAGTATTTAATGGCCTGCTGTTAATCGATGTTCGTAAATCGAACGCAAAAATATCCTGAATAAACATTCCAATATTTTCAAAGTTATATTGGATATAGGTTATCAACATGAAAGCCATTGTCATTACCCAACCCGGAGCGCCGGAAGTGTTACAAATTACCGAAAGACCCACTCCCGCTTACGGCCCTGACGAAGTATTGGTAAAAATAGCTGCCGCGGGTGTAAACCGGCCCGACATCTTTCAACGCAAAGGCAATTACCCGCCACCACCCGGCGCACCGAAGGATATTCCAGGTTTGGAAATTGCCGGGACCATAACTGAGATTGGAGCAAACGTTAGGCGCTGGAAAGTTGGCGACAAGGTTTGCGCATTGGTGAGCGGCGGTGGCTATGCTGAATATTGCAATGTACCGGAAGGCCAATGCCTGCCCATACCTGAAGGTTTGGATTTTGTAGAAGCTGCCTCATTACCCGAAACATATTTTACGGTTTGGAGCAATGTATATGACAGAGGCAAATTACAGCCAGGCGAAGGCTTACTGATTCACGGAGGTTCGAGCGGTATAGGTACTACGGCAATACAAATGGCTAAGGCATTGGGCAACAAAGTTTATATAACCGCTGGTAGCGATGAAAAATGTGCATTTTGCAAGTCGTTAGGAGCCGATGAAGCTATTAATTACCGCAAACAGGATTTTGTAACTGAGATTGATCACATCACCCATAAAAAAGGTGCTGATGTAATACTGGATATGGTTGGCGGCAGCTATACACCACGTAATCTGAAAGCTTTGGCAGAAAAAGGCCGACTGGTAATGATCAATACGATGGAGGGTAAGGAAGTACAGGTTGACCTATCCATTATAATGCATAAACGCATTTGCATAACCGGCTCTACGCTGCGTGCGCGAAGCGTTGAATTTAAAGCCGCTATAGCAGCATCACTCGAAAAAAATATCTGGCCGTTAATTGCATCCGGGCAGATCAAACCTGTAGTAAACGCTATATTCCCGGCACACCAGGCTGCCGATGCTCATGCGTTGATGGAAAGCGGCCGGCATACCGGTAAAATAGTATTGAGCTTTGATGTTTAACATAGTTTGATAATTAACTATATATTAATTACTTACAAACATCAGGCAGTATTTAAAAAAATAATCTGACATAAGCCATAATTTGCCGCGATTTTATGGCACTATAAGGGCGAAAAAATCTTAATTAAGTATTTTAATATTATATTATAAATCTTAACTTTGCGCCCTGAAATAGCGCGAAAAAGGTTTCAAGTTATTTAACAACGTATATTTAAAAAATTACCCGGTTATTATATGCCAAACATTGGAAAAATATCACGGATCATCGGTCCGGTAGTAGACGTTAGCTTTGCAAATGATGCACATCTTCCTAAAATTTACAGTGCGCTTGAGATCACCAAAGAAAATGGCCAAAAGGTTATTTTAGAGGTTCAACAGCACTTAGGTGAAGACCGAGTTCGGGCGATCGCAATGGATTCAACAGACGGATTATTGCGCGGTATGCCAGTTGTTGACATGGAATCGGCCATTAAAATGCCGGTAGGCGAAGATATTAAGGGCCGTGTATTTAACGTAGTTGGTGATGGCATTGACGGTATTGCTAACCTGGATAAAACCAATGGCCGCCCGATACACGCCGCTCCTCCGCGTTTCGAAGACCTTTCTACCGAGTCGGAAGTGTTATTTACCGGTATTAAAGTAATTGACTTATTAGAGCCTTATGTAAAAGGTGGTAAAATTGGGTTGTTTGGTGGTGCCGGTGTAGGTAAAACCGTATTGATCCAGGAACTAATTAACAACATCGCGAAAGCTTATGACGGTTTATCAGTATTTGCCGGTGTAGGCGAGCGTACCCGTGAAGGTAATGACCTTTTACGCGAGATGCTGGAATCGGGCATTATTAAATATGGCGATGCATTTATGCATTCGATGGAAGAAGGCGGCTGGGATCTTTCTAAGATCGATGCAGAAGCTTTAAAAGAATCAAAAGCAACCTTTGTTTTCGGGCAAATGAACGAGCCTCCCGGTGCACGTGCACGTGTAGCACTTTCAGGTTTAACTATTGCCGAGTATTTCCGCGATGGTGATGCCGAAGGTAAGGGCCGTGATATATTATTCTTTATTGATAACATATTCCGCTTTACCCAAGCCGGATCTGAAGTATCAGCATTATTGGGCCGGATGCCTTCGGCAGTAGGTTACCAGCCAACCCTTGCTACAGAAATGGGTGGCATGCAGGAGCGTATCACTTCAACAAAACGTGGTTCGATCACCTCTGTACAAGCGGTTTATGTACCTGCGGATGACTTGACCGACCCTGCGCCGGCCACAACATTTGCCCACTTGGATGCTACAACTTCGTTATCGCGTAAAATTGCTGAGCTGGGTATCTACCCGGCGGTAGATCCGTTGGATTCGACCTCAAGAATTATGAGCGCCGCTATTTTGGGCGACGAGCATTATAATACTGCGCAACGCGTTAAAGAAATATTACAACGTTACAAAGAGCTGCAGGATATCATTGCCATATTAGGTATGGATGAGCTTTCTGAAGAAGATAAATTGGTGGTATCGCGCGCACGCCGTGTGCAGCGTTTCTTGTCTCAGCCGTTTTTTGTTGCCGAGCAATTTACCGGCTTAAAAGGCGTATTAGTTGATATTAAAGACACCATTAAAGGCTTCAACATGATCCTGGATGGCGAAGTAGATCAATATCCTGAAGCAGCATTTAACCTTGTAGGTACCATTGAAGATGCTATTGAAAAAGGTAAAAAATTATTAGAAGAAGCAAATTCTTAATTAAGAATCAAGAGACAAGAATCAAGAGCTAAGACATTAAAAATCTTAACTCCTGGTTCTTGACTCTTAACTCTAAAACACATGACATTAGAAATTCTTACTCCCGATAAAAAAGTGTTTGAAGGCGAGGCTACTTCGGTAAGTCTGCCGGGCGCTTTGGGTTCTTTTGAGATATTGAGCCACCACGCTCCTATTATCTCAACCCTGCAAGACGGCAAATTAACCGTTCGCGGCAGCGGAAAAGAAGAAGTTTTTTATATTAAAGGTGGTGTTGTTGAAGCGTTAGATAACGTAGTCACCGTACTTGCCGAAGGCATTGAGCACCGCTAACATTTTTTTAAGATATTTAGAAAGGCCCGGATGAATGTGAGGGCACTGAAAAAGTCCTATAGGGAGAAAAGGAGTAGAAGACGAGTGTTTTCTACTCCTTTTTTTGTATCTTAAAGTGTCGAAAGAAAGACACTTATATGCTTGCTCAACAACAACAGATACAGTTCAACGCGTTTTCAGGGCTATATGAGCTGATTGTTCCCAATAGTCTTTCAGTAACGTCGCAGGCAATATTTCAAATTGTATTCCGTCCATATTTTAATAGTAGTCTTCAGCATCAAATATAACATCAATAATTTACAACTTTTTTATAGGCTATTTGAAGCAAGCGATCACCTTCGGCTAAATTCTAAACAATCCAACCACACTCGTTCTTTCGCAACCATACAGTTATTTAATCTCTGCTATCTTTCAATTATTTTTACCAATCCCAATAATTTTATACATTAGCCTCTTAAACCAATATTACCAATTTTAATGTATCATAATTACCGTAAGGCAGCCACAGCTGTGGCCTGTACCTTATTAGCTATAACCTTACATATAAGCTCTGCGCTTGCTCAGCGCGACACCACTGCCCAAAAAATCACAATGCCTGCTGATGGCAAACTGATTAACGATAAACCCGCAGGAAAGGGATGGGTAAATATGCTCGATCTGAAAAAATTAAACTTGCAGCCCGAATACTGGAAAATCAGCAACGGCGTATTGCACGGCGATTGCAGCGACCAAAGCGAAAATCATTACAGCTACAGTAAAAAAATCTATACCGACTTTGAGGCAAACATCCTGGTAAAAATGGGCGGCGAAAATGCAAATTCGGGCGTGTGCCTGCGTGTCCATCCGGATAGTTTCAGCAAGGCATCGGGCTACCAAATCCACATGGCCAAAAACAACTGGGGTTCTCTTTCAGAAGATGGCCGTGCCGGTATGCTGCAACGCTACCCGGCTAAGGCATCGGTCAAACTGGTAAAGGCTAATGATTATAATCACTATTATATCAAAGCCAGGGGCCATCATATTGAGGCTTGGCTGAATGGCGTTAAAACAGTCGATCTGGATTATGAGGGTGCTTTCCTTGATGGCAATATAGGTTTTCAACTCGCCCGCGGGTCAAATCATACTATGGTTGATGTCAAAGACTTTTATGTCCGCGAATTGAATTTATAACATTGCAAAAAGGACGGTTATGCCGTCCTTTTTTATTAGCCAAAACATATTTTTATTACCAACTTTTTTATTCCCACCAGGCATTTCAGGCAGAAAAAATGACTTTTGCTATGCATGCATAAAAACAAGACCAAATACCGTTTTGAACTTTGGTATAGTTTGATAAAAATTTAATTTTTTATTTTTATATATTTACAGAATATTATTAATACAATAATCGTAAAATATAAAATATAATATTTTTTTAAA
>DATCXS010000062.1:0-3622 GCA_036565645.1 Mucilaginibacter sp. | reverse complement strand
CGCCAGCGGCAAAATAACTTCAACAAAAAGTGTTTTGCGGTCCTTGTACTGGGCTTGGGCAAACTCAAGCATAATTATTTACTCCTGGAAGCGGCAATAGCAAGCGATGCCCATCCGCCTATAAATAATAAGCCGCCAATAGGCGTTATGGGGCCTATGATATTGGCCTTTAGATGTAAAATATCGCGGCAAGCCAGCAGGTACAATGAGCCGGAGAAAAAGATAATGCCAAAAGTGAACAAATAATAGCTGGCCGTAATCCACCTGCTATTATTCTTTGCCAATACAGCTAAAAACAACAGGGCAAAAACATGGTAAAAGTTATATTCAACCCCTGTATGCCACACCTGTAGTTCATCGGGCCCTATCATTGTCTTTAATCCGTGTGCTCCAAAAGCGCCGGTCATAACGGCAATCATGCCAAACAATGCTGCGGTAATTGTGATTGATCTATTCATAAGTATTTGAAAAGGCTAAGTTAACCAATTGAAACTATTACTTGAATGGCTCGCCTTAAAAATCTAACTTGCGGCGTATTCTATTGCAATGAAACGACTAATTGTTATCACAGCACTCCTGGTACTGGCAACCGCCGGTATAACAGTCGTTTATTTTAAGAATTTGAATGCGCCGGGGCTGCATACCGCCCAAACCATGGATAACATTCCCGATAACGCAACGCTGGTTTTCGAGTTTAATAACGAGGATAGCTTTTATGACATTTTTAAGGGCAATAAACTGTTTACGGCCGTAATTGGCCAGCAACAATTAGCCGAGCTTGATACCCTGCATAACCAACTATTCAGAGACCCAACGCTGAAAAAATTCTTTAGCGGGCAAAATGCCTTCATTTCACTGCATCTGTTATCCGATCAAACTATCGGGCTGCTCATTACTACTTCTGCTACAAAAGGATTTAACGCCGGGGATATTGATCAACTAACGGTAAAAACCAACAAAGGGCTGGTGGTTACGCCCACTGCTTTTAACGGAAAGAAAGGCTATGTCATCTACTCTGCTGTCTTGAAAAAACGTTTTTATTTGCTTAATAAAGAAGATGGCATTTATTTGGGTAGTTTCTCGAAAGAGTTAATTGACTTGAGTGCCAAGTATGTTGCGCAAAAAGATAAAACTGTTTTCATGGCTTTGCCAGAGCAGCAAAACGTCAACTCATTGGCTAACCTGTATATCAATTATCATAACCTGAACCCGCTGTTTGCTGCGCTGTTTAAAAATAAGAACACAGATATTTTTAAACCCTTTAAGCTGTTACCGGCCCTGGCAGCATTGAATCTTAATTTTAAGAGCGATGCCCTATTGTTCACCGGTTTTTCAAATATTCAACAAGACCAGCCGACAAGCTATTTGAATTTGTTTACCAACCAGCAGCCTGTTGTAAATAATTTGCAGGATATTTTTCCATCCACCACAGCTTATAGCATAAGTTTTTCGGTGTCAGACCCAATGAAATTCAAGTCTGATCTGTCGGCCTGGTATACAAAAGCCAAACTGCAGACCGAAAAAGATTCCATTTTTGCTAAAGTAAAAGCCGAAACGGGTGTTAATCTCATCACCGAATTTAACCAGGTGCTGGGCCAGGAATTTGCGATAGTAACTACCAGGTACATGGAAAAATATGCCATTATAGAGCTTAAAAACGGGTCGGCTTTTAAACCGGTCATGAACAATATCAGCACCATGGCGACCGATGAAATTGGCCAGGTTAAATACCGGAAGCTGCCATTTTATTTATTGGGCGATGCCTTTAGCATGTTCAGTCATCCGTGGTTCATGATTGTTGATAATTACCTGATTTTGGCCAACAGCCAATCAGAACTAAACAGCTATCATGACTATTACTTTAACCATAAATTACAAAGTAAGTCTAAGCAATACAATCAATTTGCTGATTTACTGGCCGAGCGCAGCAACGTAACCTGGTATATTAACTTTAAAAACGCACAGCCTATTTTAAAGCGTGATTTAAGTGATGATTTTTATCATAATTTTGAAAACGATGAAACCGGCTGGAAGAGTTTCTATGCGGCTTCATACCAGTTAATATCATCAAACAAAAATTTTCATACCAGCTTTTGCATGAACCTGAATCAACCCGATAGCACCGCCACAGCCTTAAAATAAATTAATTTATAAATACTTGTTTAACTCAAAAACAAATAATTGATTTTATTTTGGGTTAAATTGATTAGTAATTTTATCTTTAATGAGTTTGATCTCCCTCGGTTAGCTATTATATTAAATGAAAAAATATTTACTTGTTTGCTGCTTTTTCCTGATAACAATTAAGGCTTTTGGACAGCAGTTCGCACTATATAATACAGGTACGCTGTATGATTCGTTCGAAAATCCATCGCAAAGGGCTTTTGTACCCGATACCAGCAAACAGTTTGCCTTTAACTTTTTGATCCCAAATTTTACCGCTAATTTTTTACTGTCGGGCAACGGGCAACAGGCGTTAAAAACCCGCGCATTTCACTCCTATTATAATACCGCCAACCTGGTAACCGGTCAGGGTGCTTATAACCACATGAATGCCAATATTAATGATTACACCATTATGCTGAAAGTGTATACCAGCGAAAATGGCGACCAGGAAATGGGGGTTTCATTAAATACCAGGTTTGAGGCCCGCGCCATAGCTACTGACGAAACCATCGCTTTTTTTAATGGTTTCACTAAGTTTCCGCAAGATATTTATACCAATATTTTTAACAGCAATTATAAATTCCAGGCTTATCATCAGTTGAGTTTTACTTATCGCGAGCAGATAGACAAGCGGCTGGCTATTGGCTTTAAATTAAGTGCATTGGCCGGTATTGATTACCACCAGTTAAATATTGATCAATCAAGCGTTAACTTTAATAAAACTGCCGATCAGGCCAGGTTGGCAATACAAGGCACTTACCGCGCAAGCAGTCAAAAAGGCGAATCGAGTTTTAACAAAATATTACCAATTTTTGTTAATCCGGGAGCTTCTGTTAGTTTTGGTTTAACCTATTTTGACGAAAGTGGCTTTAAGTGGCAGGGAAATATCAAAAACCTGGGCTTTATTCATTGGGGCAGTAAATCAAATACCGATATATTCAATGGCTCTACCTTAATCAACAATTTTTCATTAGCAGATCGTGAATCAATTATAAACCATTCAATTGACAGCCTTACACAAAGCGAGCAGAGTAAACATGGGTTTAACACACCAACCAATGGCTTGCTTGAGCTAAGTATTAACCGAACTTACTGGTTGGATGAAGACGGCGACATCAAATTTTCACCGACACTGATTGGCTCGAAAGAGCTTTTTTACAACGGATTTACCGCGGCCCTGGTTGCACCCATACAAATGGGTAAACATAATTTAGCTTTAACCTCAAGTTACAACGAGTTAAAGCTATTTAATCTGGGCCTTCAATACATGAAAAAGAGCGACAACGCCGAATTCTTTATTGGCAGCGAACGCCTTTTTGCCACAGGTAGTTTATTAAGTACTGCTGTAAAAAGCGGCAGCCCGGGTACGATGGCTCAGGTAAAAACTCCGGTATCGTCATTTACAGGTATGGACTTCTATATTGGAGCATCTTTTAAATTTGGGCCGCTTATTGAA
>DATCXS010000232.1:0-9923 GCA_036565645.1 Mucilaginibacter sp. | reverse complement strand
TTTTACGCAAGGAAAAATCAGACAAAGCCGAAGCCTGGTTATTAAAGGTAGCCGACTACGAAAAACAACTGCGCAGAAGCCAACACGGTTATTATAATTTATTAATTGGTTTGATCGAGTCGCGCAAGGCGCCGTTAAAAGCAGAGAAATATTTCAAAAGGGCCTTACAGTTGGGTATGACCATGTCGCATAATACGGCATTGGCTAAATTAAGCCTGGCAGGCATAGCAATGGCCAAACGCAACAAACGCGAAGCAACCATGTATTTGCAGGAAGCATCAAAAGATGATAAGAATAAATTGATGACAGATCAGATAAAAATGATGAAACAGCAAATGGCCCAAATGGACAAACAGGTAGTTAAAGGCGGCTATCGTCAGCAATTCTAAAACTTAGGAAACAGGCTTTAAAACACATTGTTTTAAGGCCTATTTTTCTTCAAGCGAACTGAAATAATCAGGTTCGGACTGATGACCCTGATTATAGCTTAAGTTTCTGTCGGGCGTTGAGGAGTTTTCGGCGGGATTGGCCACTTCAACAATCTTTAATAAGCTTCTGATAAACGATAGATTGAAATTTGATCTGTTCAGTTTAATCAGGTATTCGTTTTCGGTAATTTCTAACATGGAATTAGTCATAACTTTTTGCATAAATATGTGCATATAAAGATACGTAACACATTAAATGCCAAAGTTTCCTCAATTTTATTTTTATATTAAAGAATTGTTAATAACGGTTGTGGAAAATCGTTGTTGAACGTACATTATCGAAGGTAAAGACGCAATGCTTTGCGTCTTCGGAGACGCAAGCATCGCGTCTCTACAACAATAACGGATATTTTTATCGTGCGCTTTGGAGACGCGAAGTATTGCGTCTCTACAACAATAACGGATATTTTTATCGTGCGTTTTGGAGACGCGAAATATCACGTCTTTACAACAATAACGGTTTTTTTACTGTCGCTTTGGAGACGCGAAGTATCGCGTCTCTACGAGATGTTTATTATTCAAACCAGGCCATAACCACCTCTTTGGCAGGCATGGTAATGTCCAGTTTCAATTTTTTACGCATACCGCCCAGGTCGTTAAATACTTTGTTTGGGTTTGCGGCCTTTAAGTCTTCAACCGTATTAAAGCCCATTTTATTCAACACCTGCACCCATTCGGCCGGTACGCCGATCTTTATAAAATCATCAGCCGTAGCTACCTTAGCTTTTTTCTCAGGACGCATTTGCGGAAAGAACAACACTTCCTGTATAGTGCTTTGGTTAGTCAGCAACATTACCAAACGGTCTATACCAATACCTAAGCCTGAGGTTGGCGGCATGCCATATTCCAGGGCGCGTAAAAAGTCGTCGTCCATAGCCATAGCCTCGTCATCACCGCGGCCTGCCAGGATCAGTTGCTCTTCTAAACGTTCGCGCTGATCAATAGGATCATTCAATTCTGAATAGGCATTGGCAATCTCCTTGCCATTTACAAACAACTCAAAACGCTCTACCAGGCCGTCTTTGCTGCGGTGTTTCTTAGCCAGCGGGGTCATCTCGATAGGATAGTCGGTAATGAAAGTCGGCTGGATCAGGTTGGCTTCAACCTTAGCGCTGAAGATCTCATCAATCAGTTTACCCTTACCCATAGTAGCGTCGACCTCAATTTGCAGATCATTACAAACATCGCGTAAGCCGGCCTCATCCATTGCTGATACATCAATTCCGGTATATTTCTGGATCGACTCATACATACTTAACCGGGTGTAGGGGCCTGCAAAGTTGATCTCGTTAGCGCCTACCTGCACCGCAGCAATGCCATGTACAGCACGGGTTACCTGCTCCAGGCAATTCTCAACCATATCCATCATCCAGATATAGTCTTTGTAGGCTACATATATCTCCATAGCGGTAAATTCCGGATTATGCGTGCGGTCCATGCCCTCGTTACGGAACATCTTACCAAACTCATAAACACCGTCGAAACCGGCTACAATTAATCGTTTTAAATATAATTCGTTGGCTATGCGCAAAAACAACGGCATATCCAGCGTGTTGTGGTGTGTGCCAAACGGACGCGCTGCCGCGCCGCCATGTACAGGCTGCAGGATCGGGGTTTCTACCTCCATCCAGCCCTGGGCATTAAAGTAATTGCGCATAGCGCTAATCACTTTTGAGCGTTTAATAAAGATCTGTTTGTATTCGGGGTTAACCGTTAAATCCACATAGCGCTGACGGTAGCGCAGTTCGGGGTCGGTGAAGCCATCGTGGATATTGCCTTCCTCGTCGCGTTTAACAACAGGCAATGGTTTTAATGATTTTGAAAGGACGGTCAATTCCTGTACGTGTACCGAGATCTCGCCGGTTTGGGTCAGGAAAACATAGCCTTTAACACCAATATAATCGCCAATATCCAGTAACTTTTTAAATACTGTATTATAAAGTGTTTTATCCTCACCGGGGCAAATATCGTCGCGTTTCAGGTAGATCTGCATACGGCCGGTACTATCCTGTATCTCGGCAAACGATGCGCTGCCCATAATGCGGCGGGTCATGATTCGGCCGGCAATAGTTACCTGTTTATAAGTATCCGGATTAGCGTTGAAATTATCAGCTATATCCTGCGCAAAATCTGTAACCTTAAATTCTTCGGCCGGGTAGGGGTCAATGCCCAGGGCACGTAATTGTTGTAAAGATTCGCGGCGTATAATTTCCTGTTCGGATAGTGCAATACTCATGTTGTGTAACGATATTTTATTGAAGCTGCAAAAATAGGATTTTTTTGGGTTGTGCGTTACTTAAGCTCAATATTTACCACGGGTTCAGGATAGACACAGACAGTTAGCCCTGAAATTGTATTTATCTTGGCCGAACCAATTATAACCAACCGAAATGAACCGAATACTTTTTGTGATAGCCTTTGTAGCCCTATCTATTATTGGAAATGCCCAGGCACAGGATGCTTTGTTATCCGGCTTTAAAAATCCGCAGCCATCAGCCAAAGCGCGTACCTGGTGGCATTGGATAGACGGCAACATAACCAAACAGGGTATCACTGCCGACCTGGAAGCCATGAAACGAGTGGGTATACAGGAAGCACAAATATTCAATGTCGGGCAGGGATATCCCGAAGGCCCGGCTGCTTATTTAACCCCTCAATGGCTGGAGCTTTTTAAATTCGCGGTATCTGAAGCTAAGCGGCTGGGAATGGATATCGGATTTCATAATGGCCCGGGCTGGTCGTCAAGCGGCGGACCCTGGGTAACGCCGGAGAATGCCATGCAAACGGTGGTTTACAGCGAAACCAAGATTACCGGTGGCCAGCCTTTCAATCAAAAATTACCGCAACCACCCACAAAATTTAATTACTATAAAGATATAGCGGTACTGGCTTTTCCCACACCTGAAAGTAATCAAAGGATTGATGGTTTAGCGGTTAAATCGCTTTCAGGTAGTACCTTCCTTACGCACCTTGACCCAAGTGATAAAGTGGTTGATAAAGCCGCGATCATTGACAATGCGAAAATCATCAATCTGACTTCAAAAATGTCGCCCGATGGCACATTAAACTGGACTGCACCTGCCGGCAACTGGACGATCATGCGCATGGGCCATACACCAAACGGAACGGAGAATCACCCTGCCGGATTGGGCGGCAGGGGCCTGGAAGAGGATAAGCTGAGCCGCTCTGCGATGGATGCTTATTGGGCCGGTGGTATTAAACCAATCATGGATAAATTAGGCCCATTGGTTGGGTCGACACTTAACAATTGTCTGATTGATAGTTACGAGGTGGGCTGCGATAACTGGACGGAAAATTTTAGAGAGGAATTTAAAAAACGTCGTCACTATGATTGCTTATACTTTTTACCGACACTGGCAGGCTATTACGTACAAAGCGGCGAGGTTTCTGAAAGGTTTCTGTGGGATTTTCGCAAAAGCATTGGCGACCTGATGGCTGATAATTACTTCGGTTATTTTGCTGAGCTATGCCATAAACACGGAATGAAATTTTCTGTCGAACCTTATGGTGGTCCGTATGCATCTATGCAAGCAGGTGCTGCAGGAGATGTTGTAATGGGCGAGTTTTGGCTGGCCAATAACAGCTATGCCGAGTCAACAAAATTAGCCGCGTCTATATCGCACCTTAAAGGTAATCGCTATGTCGGCGCCGAATCTTTTACCAGCATCGGCGGTTGGATGAATCATCCTGCGACGATGAAATCGTTGGGCGACGATATGTGGACGGAAGGCATAAACCGTTTTATATTCCACACTTACGCCCATCAGCCCTGGAACATTGGGCCTGGTATGACTTTTCATCAGTATGGTATGGAAATGAATCGTCTGAATACCTGGTGGGAGCAAAGCCGGGCGTATATGGACTATATCAAACGATCGCAGTTCTTATTACAACAGGGACACAGCACAGCAGATGTTTTGGTTTTCTCGGATGAATCATCGCCTAATGATGCCATACTGAGGGCAGACATCAAAGCGCTTGGTTATGATTATGACCAGATCGGCCCGGATCAATTGCCCAGGTTAACAGCTAAAAACGGGATAATTTATGCTCAAAATGGTTTATCATACCGCCTGTTAGTACTGCCTGAAACAACCTGGGCCACGCCGCAATTGTTAACGCAATTAAAGGAATTGGTTGCCGGCGGCGCCGTGATTGTAGGGCCTAAACCGGTTAAATCGCCAAGTTTGCAAGGGTACCCGGCTTGCGATAAAGCTGTCGCGCAATTGGCAGATGAATTATGGCCGGATAAAATATCAACCAATACATCCGTTACCGGGGCGCTTAGTAACCAACATCTGGCTCCTGATTTTTCTGGCGGCACTACCGGTTCTGATCTCCATTTTATCCATCGCACCGTTGGCGATGATGATATATATTTTGTTGCCAACCCAAAAGCCGAAAGCCGTAATGAAGTTTGCCGGTTCAGGGTAAACGGTAAAAAGCCGGAATTATGGAACCCGGAAACCGGTAAGACCGAAGATATTTTAGTTTGGCGAAAAAGCGCGGACAATACCACCGAAATCCCTATAACCTTAAATACTAACGGATCTGTATTTGTGATCTTCCGGGGCGCAAAACCGGCATCGGCTTATCACCTGACCGACGCAAAAATTACCTTAGATCATCCACATCTAAAACCATTGCCTGATCTGAAGATCATCAAAGCAGAATACGGCACTTTTTTGCCGGAAGGTACGATTGATGTAACAGATCTGTTGACAACTAAACTTACAAACGATGGATTACATGTGTCGGCTAATAATGCATTGTTTTCAGACCCGGCGCCCGGATCTGTGAAAGAATTACGTGTGGAGTATCAGTTAGGCGGCAAACGTCAGGTGTTATCTGTTTTGGAAAATGAAGTTGCTGATATCAAATTCAATAATCAGGAATTTAAATTAACCAGGGCCCTGTATGGAAAGTTTACCCGCGACTTTAAAGGCGTGCCACCAAAATACCCGGTTTTTGACGTTACTACTGAAGTAAACAAGCTGATTACATCAAATACCTTAATTTTTCCCGTTACCGATAAGCTGTTTGACGTAGCACCCCTTGCTGACAGTATTAAAAGAGAATTGCGTTTAGATTATTCGACCGCAGGCGAGGCGCGGCATGTAGCTGTCCCGACAAATAATGTCGTCCATTTAGAACAGGACGGCCCTCAACCCAGGATCATTAAAGAAAATGGAACAGCAACCTGGGTAACACCATATCCGGGAAAAATAATTTATACTAAAACCTCCGGTTCGGTTAAAACGGTTCGTGTTAAAGCGGTAGCCAGGCCCATTGAATTATCAGGGCCGTGGGAAGTAACTTTCCCTGAAAAATCGGGCAACCCAATAAAGACCGAATTTGATAAACTGATCTCCTGGTCATTGTCGGCCACAGAAGATATTAAATATTTTTCGGGAACGGCCATCTACAAAAAGCAATTTACTTTACCCGCTGATGTGATGAGAAAGGACAACTCGTTAGCGTTAGACCTGGGAAGTGTGGGCGTTATAGCCGAAGTAATTGTAAACGGTAAAAATTTAGGCATACTCTGGAAGGTTCCGTTCAGAATTGATTTGGGAAATGCAGTACATGCCGGCAAGAACAATATAGAGATCCGTGTTACCAATCTTTGGATCAACCGGCTTATTGGAGATGCGCATTATCCTGATGACGTGAAATGGAGCGGCGTGCTGCCTGCTGAATGGCCCGACTGGCTGTATGGCAAAGGCACGCGCAATTCAAAGCGAACCACATTTACAGGTTACAGGCATTGGGATGAGAATTCAGCATTACAGCCCTCGGGTTTAATGGGGCCTGTCATCATACGGTCTTATCAGCATATAAAATTGACGAAGTAAGGCCCATAAGCTTAACTTTGGGTAATGTATTATACCGAAGCAGAACCGATCATAGCTAAGCATGAGCTGGCGCCCGATTTAATTACGGGCAGCAAAATGTTCAGTATTAATAAGGCAGATTGTAGTGTCACTTATAAGCGCGAAGATTTTTTAGTTCCGCACCGTAAAGACTATTACTTTTGGGCCTTTATAAAAGGCGGTGCCAATAAGCATTGGATAGACGTTAAGCAATACATTTTAAAGCCCAATACTTTTTATTTTACTATACCGCACCAGGTACATCTGAAAGAAGAGGCTAAACCACTTACGGGTATTGTACTTGGTTTTACAGAGGAATTTTTGGCGTTGGAGGAAAATAATACGCTTCGCCAGCTCCCGATCATCCAAAATCCGGATAATGGCCATGAATTGTTTTTGAGCGATGCCAATGTGGTTTTTATAGAAGACACGCTGGAAAAGATATATGCCGAAAACGCAAACAATAATGGCTGGCAGCATAGCATGCTAATGAGTTATATGCGTGTGCTGATGATATACCTTAGCAGGCTTTATGCAGACCAATTCAACAATGCAGATGCCGCGCCCGACCGGGTGTTGTTGAAAAGATATCTTAACAAAATAGAGGACAACTATACCCAAAGTCATGAAGTTGCTGACTATGCAGATATGCTCAACATCTCGCCGGGACACTTGAGCCAAGTGGTAAAAGAGCAAAGCGGCAGCTCGGCCATTACGCATATACATGATCGGTTAATTATGGAATCTAAGCGACTGCTTTTTCATACCGATCATTCGATCAAAGAAATAGCTTTCAGATTAGGCTTTGAGGATGCCTCCTATTTTAATCGCTTCTTTAAACGCATGGTTAATAATACCCCGGTAGCCTATCGCACTACCATCCGCAAAATGTACCATTAAAACCCGTAGAAGTGCAGTTGCGTTGACCGGAGGCGGAATATCTTTGCAGCAAATAAACATAACCATGAAAAAAGCACTCATAACAGGAGCCAACAAAAGTATTGGCTTTGAAACCGCCAGGCAATTACTGAAACAAGGATATTTTGTTTACCTGGGCAGCCGCGACAAAGCAAACGGCGAAAAAGCGGTATTAAAATTAAAGTCTGAAGGTTTGGGCCAGGTAGAATTAGTGCAGATCAATGTAAGCGATCCCGAATCAGTAGCTGCTACAGCAGCACAGATCACTAAACTGGACGTGCTGATCAACAATGCAGGCATTTTGGGCGGCATGCAGCAAACGCCGTCTACCACACCAATGGTGACGATAAAAGAGGTTTTTGAAACCAATTTTTTCGGCGCCATAAACGTGACACAGCGCTTCATTAATGTGTTAAAAGAATCGGATGAACCAAGAATTGTTAATGTTACTTCCGGTCTTGGGTCCCTGACCCTGCACAGCGACCCTGATTGGAAATATTACCACGTAAAAGGTGCGGCGTATGGTCCGTCTAAAACCGCTTTGAATGCTTATACCGTTCATTTGGCTTATGAATTAAAAGACACCAATTTTAAAATAAACGCGGTTGACCCAGGCTATACGAACACTGATTTCAATCATCACAACGGGCCGGGCACTGTTGAAGATGCTGCAGCCCTCGTAGTAAAATATGCAACCATTGGTGCCGATGGTCCTACCGGTAAATACTTTAGCAACGATATGGAAACTGCGGGTCAGGAAAGCCCCTGGTAATATTTTTATACTGCAATCTGTTTGATACCTTTGCGGTATGAACGTTAAGGTGATAGCCTTTGATGCCGACGATACGCTTTGGGTAAATGAGCCATATTTCAGGCAGTCTGAAGAGGCTTTTTGTACGTTACTTGAAGAATACCTGCCGCGACATGAACTGGAGCGAGAGCTGCTTAAAATCGAAATAGGCAATATAGGTTTGTATGGTTACGGCATCAAAGGTTTTATACTTTCAATGACCGAGACGGCTATGGCTGTTACCAATAACATGATATCGACCAAAACCATTGGCGATATTATTGACCTGGGCAAGCAGATGCTCAATCAGCCTATAGAATTGTTAGACGGGGTTGAAGAAGTGCTGCATTGCCTGAAAAGTAAATACCGCCTGGTAATTGCCACCAAAGGCGACTTGCTTGACCAGGAGCGCAAGCTGCGAAAATCAAACCTGACCAACTATTTCCACCACGTGGAGGTTATGTCTGAAAAAGATGACGCCAACTACCTTAAACTTATCAAGCACCTCGACATACGCCCCAGCGAGCTGCTCATGGTGGGCAACTCGCTAAAAAGCGATGTGCTGCCTGTACTCAATATCGGAGGTTATGCTATTCACGTTCCCTACCACATTACCTGGGCTCATGAAGAAATTGAGCAGAGTATTGACAGCGGCATGTTTAAAAGTGTGGAGTGTATAAGGGATATTTTGGCGTTTTTGTAAGGAATAAAACAAACTACCCTTATGCTGAACTTGTTTCAGCATCGTAAAGCTTAGATAGTCATTGCTGTATACCGCCGTTTTAGGATCCTGAAATAAGTTCAGGATGATATTTGAGTTGGCTGTTGTATTCAATCTGCCTCCACATCTCCTTTATACATCTCATCAATTGCTTCTGCATATTTCTTTTCGATGACCTTGCGCTTTGGTTTCATGGTAGGGGTGATCTCGCCGTCGTCCATGCTGAAAGGTTTGCGTTTTACTTTGAAGTTTTTGATGCGTTCGAACTTGGCCAGTTCGTTTGATAATTTGCGGATATCCTGGTTCAGCCAGTCGCGTACTTCTTTGCTGTCGATGAACGGATCAGTATCCTCAAAAAAATCTTCGGTAAAGCCAAATTGCTCTTGCAATGCTTCTTTACCCGGAATGATGATAGCGGTGATATATTCACGTTTATCGCCCAATAAAAATACCCCCTCAATTTTCGGGCTTTTTAGGTAGGTGTTTTCAACCGGTGTAGGGTAAATGTTTTTACCGTAAGCATTCACCAGCATATTTTTAAGGCGATCGGTAATCTGCAGGTTACCCTTAAAATAGCGGCCGATATCGCCGGTATGCAGCCAGCCGTCTTTATCAATAGTCGCAGCCGTCTCTTCAGATTTGTTCAGATAACCCTTCATCACGCAGTGGCCGCGAACAATGATCTCGCCTTCTTCCGACTGGAAATCTTCTTTAAAAGATTCGTGGGTTTGGATGGTATAAATTTCTTTGGTGTCGACATTCTGTATAGCCACCTCAATGCCCGGTACGATACGGCCCACGGTGCCATAGATCTGGCGGTGTACTTCTGTTACCGACATTACAGGCGAGGTTTCTGTCAAACCAAAACCTTCCAATACTTTGATGCCGAGATCGCCAAAAAACTCGCCGATATTTTTAGGCAATGCACCTCCGCCCGATAGCATGATCTTTAAATTGCCGCCGGTGCGTTCTTTGATCTTGCTAAATACCAGTTTATCGGCTAACGCATGTTGAGCATTCAATATCGGACCGGATTTTTTGCCCTCCTCGTTAGCTATGCGGTATTTCTTGCCTACTTCTAAGGCCCATAAAAATATCTTTGGTTTTAATCC
>DATCXS010000397.1:0-3263 GCA_036565645.1 Mucilaginibacter sp. | reverse complement strand
TTGCATAGGCAAGTTTTGTAATGTATTGCCGCAGCCGGTTTATCCAACTTCATTTTATGAATGTGTAGTTTGTATACTATTGTTCCTGATTTTATGGAGCATCCGCGATCGTATTAAAACCCCGGGTATCATGTTTGGTATATATTTAGTAATGAACGGGGTAGAGCGTTTCCTGATCGAGCTGATCCGCGTAAATACCCGATATCACTTTGCGGGTATATCATTCACACAAGCTGAGCTGATATCGCTTTGCTTAATTATGGGCGGTATTGCTTTGATTGTAAGGGGGGTAAACCACCCGAAAAAAAAGGCCTTTAAGCATGGCTAAAGAGTTTATAGGAAAAAAAATATTAAAGAACCAGATTGTACGGTTCATCTTCTCGGCAGGGGCGGGTTTTTTGGTTGATATCAGTGCTTTTTATGTGCTCTATCATAAAATTCTGATACAGCCTAAATACGGTGTAATTAACGTTAGCTTAGATAATTATAAATTATCGTTGGCCATATCTTTCTTTTTAGGCGTTGTGGTAAATTTTCTGATGACTAAATACGTGGTGTTTACTGAGTCAGTTACCTCGCCTGCGAAACAATTTATCAGATTTGCATCCGTGGCCTTTATTGGCTTTTTTGCCAACTTATTGGTGTTGGATTTCTTTGTGCAGCAGGTACACTTATATGCACCGGTGGCGCGAATTACTGCCGCATTAAGTTTGTTCTTCGCCAGCTTTTTTATACACAAGTTTTTTTCATTCAGCCTATCATTAAGACATCATGCAACTGGAGCAGATAGCGAAGCAAGTCATTGAGCTTTCCAAACACGCCGGTGATTTCATCCGGCAGGAAAGAAAAACCTTTAATGCCGAGAAGATAGAATACAAAGGTTTGAATGACCTGGTATCGTACGTAGATAAAACTGCCGAAGGTATTATCGTTGCCGGGTTGGAAAAGATCTTGCCCGAATCAGGTTTTATTACCGAAGAAAAAACCAGCAACAAAATTGCCGAACGTTATAACTGGATCATCGATCCGCTGGATGGCACTACCAACTTTATTCATGGCGTCCCGGTATTTTCGGTAAGTATTGCATTAAAGGAATATGATGAACTGGTGCTAGGTGTAGTTTACGAGATTAACCAGGACGAATGCTTTTATGCCTGGAAAGGCTCGCCCGCATATTTGAACGGCCGGGAGATAAGAGTTAGTAAGGTACCGAAAATTAGCGACAGCTTAATTGCTACCGGCTTTCCCTATTATGATTTTGTAAAACAACCACAATACATTGATCTGTTAACGCATTTAATGAAAAACTGCCACGGTATCCGCCGGTTAGGTTCAGCTGCTACCGACCTGGTTTATACTGCCGCCGGGCGCTTCGATGCGTTCTATGAATATAATTTAAATGCCTGGGACGTTGCCGCAGGTATCGTCATCGTAAAACAGGCAGGTGGGCAGGTAGTCAACTTTTCCGGCGGCGATGAAGTGATAGACTCGCGCGAACTACTGGCAACTAACGGAGAACTTACCCGTGAAATGATAGAAGTGATCCAGGAACACTTTAATAAATAAAAGAAAACTAATCAAACAAAAAAGGATCATACAACGTACGATCCTTTTTTTTATAAGAAACCAGAAACCGAATCTCTGATCAACTAATTCCTACTTACTAAATTATAGCGATTCTGACACTACCTCGGTAACTTCAGGAACCATGCGTTTTAACAGGTTCTCTATACCGGCTTTCAGGGTAATGGTTGATGACGGACATCCGCTGCATGATCCGCGAAGCTCAACAGTAACTACACCTTCATCAAATGAGCGGTAAGAAATAGCGCCACCATCCTGCTCAACAGCCGGGCGAACATAATCGTTTAATATTTGCTGGATCTTAATCTCGGTGTCAGTACCTTCAAAAACTACATCTTCCGATTTTTCTTCCAATTGTACTTTAATCTCAGATTCAACCGCGCCTTTAACAAACTCTTTCAGTATCGGCTCAATATCCTGCCATTCGCTGCCTTCAGTTTTAGTAACAGTAACAAAGTTGCTGGCGAAAAATACACCGTTCACAAAAGAGAATTTATAAAGCTCTTTAGCGAAAGGAGAATGTTCAGCACTTTCTTTGGTAGGGTAGTCCACACTGCCATTGATCAGCAACTTGTTCACAATGAACTTCATGGTTGCCGGGTTTGGCGTTGATTCGGTATATACGTTGATATTCATCTTGGTGTCTGTTTAATAACTTAACAAAGTTAAATAGCTTTTTGGTTATTATGCAATGCTAAATTAGTTATGACCTATAGGTGACGGATGATCTTGATGTGCAGATATGTTTCTATCTCATTTTGACCAACTGGAGAAATCTTAAACGTTCTTCATGTCACTCGTACAAGATTTCTCGCTATGCTCAAAATGACAAAATAATTATATCCCAGTATAATTGTTCGGGCTAATTTTCTTAATCTCCTCCTTCACACTATCATTCACTTGCAAAGTGTCCACAAATTCAGCTATAGTTTGCGCATTAACCTGGGTATTTGTGCGGGTTAATTCTTTCAGTGCCTCATAAGGATTAGGATACCCCTCACGGCGCAAAATAGTTTGTATCGCCTCGGCAACTACCGCCCAATTAGCTTCCAGGTGAGCATTCAGTGCATTTTCATTCAGTAACAACTTTCCTAAACCTTTTATGGTTGATTTAATAGCGATCAATGTATGCGCCACCGGCACACCTATGTTACGTAATACGGTTGAGTCGGTTAAGTCGCGCTGTAACCTTGAAATAGGCAGCTTGGCCGCCAAATGCTCAAATAATGCATTAGCAATGCCAAGATTACCTTCTGAATTTTCAAAATCAATCGGATTAACTTTATGCGGCATTGCTGACGAACCTACTTCGCCGGCTTTAATTTGCTGCTTGAAATAGTTCATAGAAATATAGGTCCACATGTCGCGGTTAAGGTCTGTCAATATGTTATTGATCCTTTTCAGCGCATCGCATTGTGCCGCAAAGTTATCGTAGTGCTCAATCTGCGTGGTGAATTGCGAGCGGTTCAACCCCAGGATATTATTGACAAAGTGATTGCCGAAAGCTTTCCACTCAATTTCAGGATAAGCCACATTGTGCGCATTAAAATTACCCGTAGCGCCGCCAAACTTAGCTGAGGCGGGTACTTGTCTTAATAAAGTCAGTTGATTTTCCAATCGCTCTACAAAAACCTGTATCTCTTTACCCAAGCGGGTAGGTGAGGCCGGCTGACCGTGGG
>DATCXS010000051.1:0-8033 GCA_036565645.1 Mucilaginibacter sp. | reverse complement strand
AAAGCTATGAATTATATAAGCCTGCAAACCCGCCCAGGCAAATCCGCAAGCCAGGAATGCTAATCGCAGTTTTTGAAAAGTAAATGATTGTGTTACAGCCAAAACGTTTTATTATGAGTTAAGGTTGATGTAATTAATAACTGCGGACATCTACTCCGGCAAATATTGACACCCCTGTCAATACCAGTATCTTGTTATTATCCAAAGGCGCGTTGGTTCTGATGCGTTTATCGTCGACACCTGCAAACACGGCCGCCATATTTGATACCACCATCCAGTGCGATGGGACGATAAGCTTAGTGCCGCCAAATATCTGGGTTACATCAATATAAACGCGACCGTTAATATTTGCCTGAGTGAAATCCAGCTCGGTGCCGCCCATTACATTTACGATTTCGCCGCCCTGAAAGTTCTTAGAGAATATAACCTTTTTATTACTGCCGAAAACTGATACAGAATCCAGATGCTCGTCGCCGGTATAATTGGTTCCGGCCGAGCTGGTGGAACCTGTGTTTGGCGGGGTTTGCGTATTGTTAGTTTCGTCTTTTACGGTGTAGTCTACCTCGGGCTGGGCCGGGTTAGGATCACCAAAGCCGTATTTACTGCTGTCCCATTTTCTTTTCCAGTCCTTTTTATCCCAGTGGTTATGATTTCTACGACGCAGTATCAAATATATACCAAAGCCTATCATGGCAGCGGGCCAAAAGAAATCACTCACATCAAAATGCGGGAAAATATCATCCATTAAAAAGGCCAGGCCGATAACCGTTACAATGACCCATGAAACATTGCTGAAATTATTTTTTGCGCCAATGTATAAGCCTATTACTACCAACAACATCGGGAAGCTGAATAACCAGCCCGGGAAACCAAATACGTCGAATTGTTTAAAAAGCAGCAGCGCACCTACTATCAGCAAAATAATACCGGCTAACGCCTTGCCGTTGTGTGGGGCGGCAGGCTGATTTATATCATTTATATCGTTGTTCATTTTTCTTAGTTTAAATCTTACTACAAAAGTAATGTACTAATATAGTCAGCCAAAACTAAAACTGGCGACTGGCAGGTAAGAACTCGGTAAATACGGTGATTTTCTCGGTTAAAAAGTTGGGGTGGGATGTTGTTCGATAAAAAAATTGCAGCCCGAGTGAAACAATGCCTCAATCACGTAGTCAAATTAAAAAATACATCGCCTAAATACTTTATCTTGTATCATCACAATTAAACCAATTATGCAACAAGAATTTACAGTACCCCTATATCTGAAAATATTTTATTACCTATTAGGTGCCGCCGTTGTTGGCGCTGGTCTATTCATGTTTACCTTGCCCGACAATGGCAGCCGGGCCATCTATTTTTTCCCGGTATTTTTAACAGTTACAGGCTTAATTATCATAACCAACGCCGCCTTAAAGAAAGTGATTATTGAAGATGGCACCATTACCGTTAAAGGGATTTTAAAAACCCGGCAAATTGCAGTTAATGATGTTAAGGGGATAAGATTTGGCAGAAAAGTAATTTACCTGGTGCCTGATAATACTGATCGGGCTGCAATATCTATCAGGAATTATAATGTTCTTAGTAACAACAACGCCCAATTAGCAAACTATCTGATGGGTACTTTCGCTGACCTTAATGCCGTTGACCAGGACGACGAACAGAAAAGCTTACTGCAAGACACAAACCTGGGTTTCACGGTTGAAGAGCGACAGGCTAAGTTGAATAACGCTAAGAAGGTTGCAATTGCCTATAATGCTTTAGGAGTCGTGGTAGCTGCTACCTGTGTAGTTTTAAAACAACCTGTATTTACTATACTGGCACTGATCTATCCGCTGTTAGGCATCGCCCTTATACTTACCGGCAATGGGTCGATCAAATTTCTATCCAGCAGAAAACGCAGCTTATCTCCTTTTGTAATAGTTGGGTTTATTGCGCCTGCAATAGCATTGTTTGCCAAATCATTGGCTCTTTATCACATTTATAGTTTCGATAACTTTTGGTTACCATTTATCGGTATTGGGCTGACAGTTGGCGGTACGCTTTTCAAAATTGGTTTTAACCAATCATTAGCGAGCAGCATGGCTGCCCAGGGCACACTGATGTTGGCAATAGCGTTATTTTATGCATTTGGGATTGTCCGGTCGGTCAATTGCGCATTTGACAACTCGCCCGATCATATTTACAAAGCATCGGTTCTTGGTCATCACATCAGTCACGGAAAACATACAGCCTATTACCTGTATCTAAGTACATGGGGCCCATGCCATGAGCAAAAGCAAATTGACGTGGGCGGCAAAATGTACTATAACACACCCGTTGGCGGCAGCGTCAAGATAGATCTTAAAGCAGGCTTATTACATATTCCCTGGTTTGTGGTTAGCCGCTAATAGTATCCGCCCTGTCATATTGAGCGATAGCGAAATATCTTATACGCTTATCCTATCGCACGTATAAGATCCTTCACTATGTTCAGGATGACAAAACCTAAGCTATACCTCCGGCTCCTGCTGGCTCAGGCAGTGGAAACTGCCCAGGCCCCAGATAATGTCGGTCGAATCGATACCGATAACCTTGCGGTCGGGGAAACAGTCTTGTAGTATTTGCAGGGCTTTGTCGTCTTTTTCGCAACGGTAAGTTGGCACTACTACGGCGGCGTTACCAATGTAAAAGTTGGCATAAGATGCCGGTAGGCGCTGGCCCTCATAAATCACCGCATCGGGCATGGGTAGCTCGATGATGTTGAGCTGTTTGCCGTTGAGCAGGCGCATGGTTTTCAGCGTATTCAGATTTTCTTGCAGCAGATGATAGTTGTCGTCGTTCTTATTTTCTTCGATTACGGTAACTACGGTATCCTCGTTTACAAAGCGGGTAATATCATCAATATGGCCGTCGGTATCATCGCCTACAATGCCGTCGCCCAGCCATAAAATTTGCTCGGCGCCGTAGTAGTTGTACAAGTATTCTTCTATTTGGGATTGATTGAGATGCGGGTTACGGTTAGGGTTCAGCAGACAAGCGGTGGTAGTTAGTATGGTACCTTTTCCGTTAAAATCAACTGAACCGCCTTCCATTACAATGCCCGGATGATAAACGTCCAGTCCGTAATGTTTGCCAATTTTGGTCGGGATCACATCATCCAGATCAAACGGCGGATATTTGCCGCCCCAGGCATTGTAGCCCCAATCGACTATAGCTTTTTCCCTTGTCGCCGGGTTAATCAAAAAAGCCGGACCATGATCGCGGCACCAGGCATCATTGGTACCAAACTCAAAGAATTCAATTTTATGCAGATCAGCACCTACCTGCCCCAATTGCTCTTTGGCAAACGCGGCCATCGGCTCGTCTTTCACAATAATACGCACCAACTCGCCGGCGGTTAAAGCCTTGATAAACTCGCAGTATTGGGGGTAAATAGTCATGAGCTTGCCCGGCCACGATTCCTCTTTATGCGGCCAGCTCAGCCAGGTTGCTTTGTGCGGATGCCATTCGGCAGGAAAGAAAAGTCCTTTTTGTTTTGGATAGTTCATTATAGCCACCTCTAAATCTCCCCCGGTAGGGGAAACTTTTTATTTAATTCATCCTTCATTTTAAAGCCCTCCCTACCGGGGAGGGCTGGGTGGGACCTACTCCCCGTCTAACAAACGTTTAGTTATCGGCTGATAGGAATCAATTCGTCTGTCACGCAAAAACGGCCAGTGGGTGCGGTAGTAGTCAGTTTTGTTTAGATCCAGTTCCTGTACAATTACCTCTTCCTGATGGTGTGTTGTTTGGTGGATGATAGTCCCGAACGGATTGGCAAAGAATGACCCGCCCCAGAATTTAACACCTGCTTCCTCACCTACACGGTTCACACTTACCACATGCACGCCGTTAGCGACGGCATGCGAGCGCTGGATAGTTTGCCAGGCGTTGTATTGTTCCACATTGGTAGCTTCGTCCTGCGTAGTGGCCCAGCCTATTGCTGTTGGATAGAATAATATTTCGGCGCCCATCAGCGCAGTAATGCGGGCTGCTTCGGGATACCATTGATCCCAGCAGATGAGCACACCGATGGTAGCAAATTTGGTTTTGAAAACCTTGTAACCTAAATCACCGGGGGCAAAGTAGAATTTTTCGTAAAAACCGGGATCGTCAGGGATGTGCATTTTACGATACTTACCCAGGTATGCACCATCGGCATCAATAACCGCAGTGGTGTTATGGTATAGGCCCTGTGCACGTTTCTCAAACAGCGACGCCACGATCACTACACCCAGTTCGGCAGCAACCTTTGACAATTCATCGGTTGACGGACCAGGGATAGCCTCGGCCAGTAAAAAATTGTCATGATCTTCAACATCACAAAAATAAAGCGATGTAAAAAGTTCTTGCAGACAAACTATTTGTGCGCCTTTGGCGGCAGCGTCTTTTATGCGTGCAATAGCCTTTTGTAAATTTTCGTGCTTGTTGGCGGTGCAGCTCATCTGCACTATACCTACCTGTACTTTACTCATCCTATATATTTTTTGCAAAAATAGTAATTAGAGATTAGTGATTGGAGATTAGATATTAGTTATTTAAAGATTAATAGTCACGGGTTTCTAATAATATAGTGAGAAGTGAATGGTGAGCGGTGATTGCTATTGCATAAAACCGCCATTCAAGTCACTATTCACGGTTCACCATTCACTATTCAACTAATCTCTAAAAAAGCTACCTTTGCAGCCAATGACAGATATTGAAGAAGTAGTAGACGAAGGCACCGAGCATAAAACCTGGAAGGGTAAGCTATGGAGCGTAGTTAAGATCATATTAATTATTGTAGTAACCGGTGGATTACTTTATTACGTATTTAGCAAGGTACCATTTGTTAAAATAAAATACCGCCTGCTGCATGCCGACCGCGGCTGGCTGACGGCCGCTATTTCATGCTACGTCGGCTCCATGTTCTTTTCGTCTTGGCGGTTGCTGAGTTTTTTCAAATCTATCGGACTTAAACTTGATTGGCGCTTTAACCTACGCCTTTACTTTTTAGGTTTATGCTACAACTTATTGCTACCCGGCGGTATCGGCGGCGACGGTTACAAGATTTACCTGTTACACAAACGCTATAAACTACCTACTAAAAAGGTTTTTTGGGCGATATTATTTGATCGCCTGAGCGGCTTTTGGGCCATCGGTGCTATTGTGGTTGGCTTGATTATTTTGATTCCGAACTTCCCCTACCATTTGGCTTATCCGTTAACAATTGTATCTATCGGTTCGGTAATTTATTATATCGTTGCACGAAAGTTTTTTAGAGATTATACGCATAAATTTTTCTCAGCTCATACCAAGGCTATCGGCGTGCAGAGCATGCAGCTACTATGTATTGTATGTTTATTGATGGCGCAAGATTTCGATGGCAAATTTGCACCTTATTTGCTATCATTCTTATTTTCATCATTAGCAGCTGTTATACCATTTAGCTTGGGTGGTGGTGGTGTCAGGGATGCTTTATTCCTGACCTTGGCTCGGCAGTTCGACCTGGCCGCAGACCTTGCCGTTTACCTCACTTTTGGATTTTACCTCATCTCTATCATAGTAGCCTTGTTTGGGGTTTATTATGTACTGCGCCCTAAACGATTAGAAGAAGGCCTGCACGGAATTAACGAAGATCAGCAATCCGAATAATCTATGAATATCATCGTCACAGGAGCCAGCAGCGGCGTCGGATTTGAAGCCGCAATTGAGCTGATATCAGCCGGAAAACATAAGGTAATAGCTCTGGCGCGTTCGCAGGATAAACTGGAGCGACTGGCTCAGATAGCACTCGACTTAAATCCGGACGGCATTATCTACCCTATCGCATTTGATATTGTGCATGACGATTACGATGGCTTGCAGCAATTCATCAACAGTCATTTTGATGGCAAGGTGGATATTTTGATTAATAACGCCGGCGCTTTAATTAATAAGCCTTTTATGCAACTTGACGAAAGCGACTTTGTAGAAATGCTGCAAAGTAATTTTCTGGGTCATGTACGCATTATACAAAGCTTGCAACAGTTTATGCCTGCCGATTCACATATTCTAAACATCGGCAGTATGGGCGGATTTCAGGGCAGTGCTAAGTTTCCGGGACTGTCGGCTTATTCAGCCAGTAAAGCTGCATTGCACACCCTAACCGAATGTCTGGCACAAGAGTTTGCAGAAAAAGAGATCAAAGTAAATTGCCTGGCATTAGGCTCGGCGCAAACTGAGATGTTGGAGAAAGCTTTTCCCGGTTATCAGTCGCCGGTTATGGCTTTTGAAATGGGTAAGTATATAGCTGATTTTGCACTGACCGGGCACAAGTTTTTTAATGGCAAGATATTACCGGTAGCTACGGTGACACCATAACGGATGATTGTTGAAGGGACAAGATAATTCATAACTTTATAGCGTACATTAATAACAGCTGTTGTTTACCGGCAGATCAATAAGCTCATTAGCAAAGCATAAATTGATTATAAAAGAAAAGTCCGTCTGGGCTTTTCTTTTTATAATGAGGCAAGTCTCTGGTTGAATGCTATTGTCCACAGCTCGTTCGGTTTTATTTTTTTAGAAACAAAGCAAGAATAGCCAGGGTGGCACCAACTTGTCCAATCCAAAAAATGAACATCCATTTCACTGAATTGCTGATCTTTTCGCTAAGATGATATTTAACCTTAGTTATGTCATCTTTGGTTGCCAATGTCTGGATGCTATTTTCCACAGCTCGTTCGGTTTTGTTATCGATGTATTTAAACATGGCCTCGGTAGTGTCGTTACCCAATTTGTCTGATAACAACTGATATAACCGGGCGGTTTCTTTTGCTTCTAAGTACATAACAAATATAATAATAAAGTGATAAGGTTTAGGATTGTGATAAGGTTAGGTTGTTGGTAATGAAGGCTTAGGGTCGGATATTTTGTTATTTAATTGCGATTACTTGTCTTCAAAAATTCGTTCACTACAATTTCTGAGGTATACTTTTTATTACCGTCTTTATCCACATAGCTGCGGTTATTCAGGCGGCCTTCAATGGCAATCTCGTCGCCTTTTTTTAGCAGGTCGCTGGCTATTTGGGCCTGGGCGCCCCATATTACCAGGTTATGCCATTGGGTATCGGTTACCTTCTCCCCTTTTTCGTTTTTGTAAGTCTCGCTGGTAGCTAAGGATAGCTTTGCCAGTTTTTTATTACTGTCAAATACTTTTATTTCCGGATCCATGCCGAGGTTACCAACCAGGCGCACGCTGTTTCTTAATGAGTTCATGATTTTAAATTTATGTTTATACTTTGTTTCTATTTGATGAAGCAAAGATGCATCGGGTCGAAAAAATTAGTCGGATATTAATTGCTTATAAACGACAATATATATTTGCAAACGTTTGCAAACGGATATTATATTAACTACCTTAGTTTTATGGAAACGTTGAAAACATGCCTGGATTGCGGCAGCCCCCTTCACGGGCGCGCCGACAAGAAGTTTTGCAACGATCTGTGCCGCAATAATTATAACAACAAGCTTAACAGCAACAGTTATAACCTGGTGCGTAATATCAATAACATCCTGAAACGCAATCGCCGCATTCTGGAGGAGCTGAACCCAACCGGCAAAACTAAAACAACAAAGGCTAAGATGGCGGCCAAAGGTTTCGATTTTAAATACCTCACTAATAAATATGACACCCAAAATGGCAAGACTTATCACTTTTGTTATGAGTATGGCTATTTGTCTTTAGATGGCGACGAGGTTTTATTAGTGAAGCGCGAAGAGAAGGTGGAATAGTTTTATCATGCAAGCATCATAATCGGTATATCTGACAAAACCATGAAATGATTGCCGATGTTACTATCCATATTTACCGCAAACACATAACATGGCACATCTATTTTCTTCCTTAAAAATAAAAGACATCCAGTTTAAAAACCGCATCATGGTATCGCCCATGTGCCAGTATAGCAGTGAGGATGGGTTTGCAGACAATTGGCACCTGGTGCATCTGGGTAGCCGGGCTGTAGGCGGCGCTGCCCTGGTACTTACGGAGG
>DATCXS010000101.1:0-11171 GCA_036565645.1 Mucilaginibacter sp. | reverse complement strand
CCCGAGGTGGACGAGTTTGACATTGTGTTAAACCCTGCCGATATCCGTAAAGATCTATTCTGTGCGTCAGGTCCGGGCGGTCAATCGGTAAATACCACTTATTCGGCCGTTAGGTTAACGCACCTTCCGACAGGTATTGTTGCCCAGTGCCAGGATCAGAAATCGCAATTAAAAAACTTTGATAAAGCCTTACAGGTATTGCGTTCGCGCGTTTATGAGCTTGAGCTGCAAAAGCACCTGGAAATAGCGTCTAAAAAACGCAAGACCATGGTGTCAACCGGCGACCGCTCGGCTAAGGTACGTACGTACAACTATCCGCAGGGCCGTTTAACCGAGCACCGTATCGGGCTGACCATCTACAATCTTGCAGACGTAATGAACGGTAATATCCAGGAAATTATGGAAGCCCTTCAATTTGCGGAGAATGCCGAAAAACTGAAAGAAGGAAGCGTAGCATGATTTGATGTGCAGATATGCGAATGTGCAGATAATGATTTGATGTGCAGGTATACTAATGAAATTTGATCATAGTATACCTGCATTTTTGTTTTTAAAGCGTATATCATCTTAAAATAATATTTTTAATCTGCACATCCGCATATCCGCATATCCCGCATATCCACATTTTGTTTATATTCGTTTATTAAACCTTGTTATGACCGAATATAAAAACCTGCCCGAAAAGTATCCTCCTTTTATCAAAGTATTCCAAAAATCATTGCCTTGGGCTGTGCTTATTTTTCTGAGTTTAGAGGCATATAACTATTACACAAACGATGCAAGAAATGCTATTACTTTACTAGTGATCTTTATGGTGGTATATGCCTTAAGTTATAATAGGGGAGAAAAGCGCCAAAAGCAAATATTTTACAGCTACAGATTAACTGTTGAGCATGATACCCTTACGCGGCACCAAAGTAACCTTCCCGATATCAGCCTGTCATTAAATAAAATTGTCCGGGTAGCTCAATTGAACGACGACTTTTTATTAGTTACAGGACCTGAAAAGGACGATAAAATAGTTATATGGCCTTACGTCGAAAATTTTGATGACATAAGGGCTTTACTTGAAAGTTATTGCCCGGTAACGCCTGTTAATTACAAAAATATCTTTCAACTATACCCGATCCTGCTTCCCTTTGTTATGCTGTTAGCCTTTGCGTTGGCATACATCAGCAACAACAAAATAGTAGTGGGTGTGAGCGCCCTGGTGGCTGCTGTTTATATAGGGTGGATATTTTATAAAACCAGAACAAGCAAACTGGTAGATACCGGCACCAAAAGATGGGCTTGGGTAATGTTAGTTTTTCTTTTTTTTATGGCATTGACCGTATATCAAAAGCTGGTCTCCTGAAAAGCTGTCCTATTTAACTTTTTACGTTTCTTTCAACGGGGTTTTCATCTTGTTTTCATAAAGCTGATCTAATTTAGTTTTTAGAAATAAAAGACTGGATTATGCTGGCTCTAAAAAAGGTAATATCGAACAATTCAACCATCTACAGGCGCGAAGTTATGTTGATGGGTAACAAGTTTGAAATCAGTGTGGTAGGAAATGATCCGATTTGGGCCGGCGAGCGTATAAATAGTGCTATTGCCGAAATTAACCGCGTCGAAAAGTTGTTAAGTACCTTTGGCGAGGAAAGCGCAGTAAATACTATTAACCGCAATGCAGGCATCAAACCGGTTAAAGTTAATGCCGAGATCTATAAATTGATAGAGCGTTCGCTGGAAATTTCTGAGCTAACCCACGGGTCATTCGATATTACTTATTATAATAACAGTAAAACAGCTGATAAAAGTGGTGTCGCTGCCGTCCCTGTTATTGTAAACTACAAAAATGTAGTACTGGATGCCGCAGCTACAACCGTTTTCCTGAAAGAAAAGGGCATGCGTATAGGCTTTGCGGCCAATAGCAAGGGTTATGCTGCCGATCGTGCTAAATATATTATGCAGTTAGAGGGTGTGAGTCATGGTGTTATTAATGCCGGGGGCGACTTGCTTACCTGGGGCCTGCAACCCGATATGGAACCGTGGACGGTAGCCTCTGCCGATCCGCGTCAGGCTAATCAACCGTATGCAGATCTGGATATTAGTAACATGGCGGTAGCTACGTCGGTAAATATTGAGAAATATGCTACCATCAGCAATAAAAAATTAAACGCTGCTAAACCGGCCAATGGCTTTGCGGTAAGTCAGCTTAAAAGCGTAAGTATCATAAGCCCAACTGCCGAGTTTGCCGACGCTATGGCTACACCGGTGATGACCATTGGTGTTAATGCCGGTATTTATCTGATCAATCAATTAAATCAGATCGGTTGTGTGATCATTGACGATCATAACCGCATCTATCCATCAAAAGATATCAGCATCGCTTAATTAGCGATGTTTTAGCCGGTGGTTTTAACTGCCGGACAGATTGCTTGATTGGGATAACCCTTGCCGGTGCGCTAAAAATCCAATAAAATTATAAAGTTTAAGTCCATTACTATAAATTAGGCGGGTGCTTTGCACCTACCTTTAATTAACTGACTTTTGAAAAAATATTTACCCAATTCATGTCGTCGATGTTAAAACGGCTTGCTTATATTGTATTGTTGTTGATATTTGCAGCAAGCTTATCATCTGCCAAAACCAGCATTGCGCACCGGCCGCTGGTTTTAGGCCATAGTATGCGATATGTTTTGGCTACCGATACTACCAAAAAGCAGAAAGCAGAGGAAGAGAAAAAGAAGATAAAAGAAATATCAAAGGCAAAGCGCCAGGTTAAGCCCGAAAAAATAAGTGAGGACGATAATGTGAAGGACTTAAAGGCCAAACCAAAACATAAGCGCGAGCGTCGACCTGAAGGTTTGGACAGACCGCCCGAAATTCCGAGACGAAATGGTAATTAACCTAAACTAAATAGCCGATCAATGAAATACCTGCGTATACTAATCTTTATTGCTATATATAGCCCCGCTGGCGCTGCCGGATTGCTGCGTCATGACCTTAGTTTCAGGCATACCGGCTATGCGGTAAAAGATACCGATACCATTATACGCAAGCGCTCTATTTCGGTAGGGGTTAATTATGGCAGCGATGCCATGTTTTTTGGCCGCGTAGGGCCAATCACCTATCCATATTACTCGGCCGATGTGGTGTACAATTTCAAAAGCGGATTTTTTGTTTATGGGTCTGCATTAAGGCTGATAGGGTATAATACTTCGGTAGATGAGATTGATGTTGGCGGTGGTTATTTATATCGTCCTACCCGGCAATTCTCGGGTGCGGTATCTTATAATCGCTTTATCTTTAATAAAGAAGAGCGCATCATCGAGTCGGCTACTTCAAATGACATTAACTGGAAAAACTCGTACCAGTTTAAACCTTTTAAATCTACTGTGATATTGGATTACCTTTTCGGTAAGTCGAGCGATTTTTTTATGACCTTTACCCAGTCAAAATATTTTGAAACCAAGGGCAATATTTTTGATGATAAAGATTACCTGTCATTCAACCCTGGTTTTAGCTTTATTGTAGGTACCCAAAACTTTGTGCAACGCTATTCGGTAGACCACCAGCAAAGGCTCAACGCCGACAATATATTTCGCTTTGGCCCCGAGGCAGAGTCAAATTTTAATAATGGACGTTTAAATATGCTCAATTATAGTTTTAAACTGCCGGTAGCTTATAACCGGCCGCATTATACTTTTGAGATTTCGTACAAATATTCAATACCGGTTAACGTAGAGGGCGCTTTGCAAAACAAGCATGAATCATTTATAAACGCATCGTTCTTCTACGTTTTTTATTAAGATAGCCCATGAATGTTTTAATAATTGAGGATGAGGAAGCATTAGCAGATGAACTGGAAATTTTCCTGAACAATAATAATTACATTACCGATGTTTGCTATAATGGTAGCTCGGCTTCGGAGAAGATTGCTACCAGTTTGTATGATTTTATACTCATCGACCTGGGGCTACCCGATTATGAAGGCCTGGATTTACTGAAAGAAGCCAAGAAAAATAATCCCGATGCAGCTTGTATTATACTAACCGCCCGCGCCGAGATAAATGACCGTGTGCGCGGCCTTGACCTGGGTGCCGATGACTACCTGCCCAAACCTTTCTCATTATTAGAGCTGCAAAGCCGTATGCAGGCCATTATGCGCCGTAAATTTGGTTTAAAGCAGAATATAGTTGAACTGGGCGATTTCCTGATCAACCTTACCGACAGGGTGATTAGCTGCCAGGACGCAGTGGTGAATACCATCACCAAAAAAGAGTTTGATTTAATTGCTTACCTTATTCTGCATAAAAACCGCACGCTTAGCCGTACCCAATTAAGTGAGCATATATGGGGCAGTGTAATTAATGACGATTACGACTCTAATTATATTGACGCGCATATAAAAAATATCCGCAAGAAACTAAACGTCCATTCATCGCCCGATTGGCTCGAGACGGTGCGCGGCCTGGGTTATAAAGTTAAAATGAACACTTAGCATTGAAATTAAAAACAAAACTTACGCTTTTTAATGCCATATCAAAACTGGTAATCGTGGTTTTGTTTGTTTTGCTTGTGCCTGTTCTGATAAAGAAGATCAGTCGCAGTTATGTTGACAATAACCTGATTAAACAGCAAAAAAAGTTTCTGCAGATAGTAAAGACCCAGGGAATAAAAAACTATATCCCCGATGGTGAAACTTACGGAAGCTATTACCTGCCGCTGAAAGAAGAATATCTTACCATAGAAACCGATACTATACCCGACCACGTAGTAGATACCATTAAAAATGAGCGCCGCCTGGTTGAGCGGGATACCATTGAGTACCGTATTTTAAGTCATACCTTTAGGGTTGATAAGCAAAAATATCTGCTCGAGATAGGTAAAAGTGTCGCTACACTGGATGAAACCAGCGCCCCGCTGCAAAGCATAGCTTTTGGCGTATTGATTGGTATGATATTGCTCACCATCCTGGCCGATTTGTTTTATACCAACCGTGTACTTAATCCGCTGGGGTTAATCATTAAAACCAAGCTGATAGGGCAAAAGTTCCCGAATTTTGGGTCGTACAAAGAAGTCAAAACCAGTACTTCGGATTTCCAGTACCTCGACATCAGTATCCATCAAATGATCGAGACCATTGAGGCGGCATTTCAGAAAGAGCGCGAATTTATATCTAACGCATCGCACGAGTTGATGACGCCGATATCTATCCTGCAATCAAAGATCGAAAATATGTTTGAGCAGGAAGATGTGGCCGATGATTTAAAGGTGCGCTTGCTGGAGATGTTAAAGATCCTGAACCGATTAAAAAGCATTACCAAGACATTGCTGCTGATATCGCAGATTGAGAATGAGCAGTTTTTGAAGGAAGATCAGATATCCATTAACCAGTTATTGCAGGAGGTGTACGACGAGATCAGCGTGCGCCTGACCGAGAAGAATTTGACTTTTGATATATTGGTGCCCAATGACGTGACGTTGGTAAACGTTAATCGTTTCCTGCTGTTTAACCTGTTTTTTAACCTGGTGAACAATGCCATTAAGTATAACAATGCAGATGGCGAGATCGTAATAACTACCGAAACTGAAGGTGGTAACTTGATTGTTAACATAACCGACAGCGGCATAGGTATAAGCGTTGAGGATATGCCGTTTATTTTTAACCGGTTCAAAAAATTCAGACAGTCCATGCAGCAGGATAGTTTTGGTTTGGGATTGCCTATTGTTAAATCTATCGCTACGTTTCATAACATCAAGATCGAGGTAGATTCGGTAAAGGACCTGGGCAGTAATTTCAGGCTGATCTTTCCGTCGCAACTCATCAAAAAGTAAGCTGTTTGGCGGACACAGATCACCTGCAAAAAACAGAAAAATATTTCCATGCATATTAAACCCTTTGAACCCGAAATTGTCTAAGAGACGTTATGTTAGTAAAAGTTTTCACAGCCAATACTATCTGACGGCAAAACGAGTTAAGTTTTTTTACACTGTATGAAAAAGATATATAAATATGCTGCCGCATTATTATTCACCGGGGCATTATCATTAATGACCGTTTTTAATGCCGATGCACAGCGTGGCGCAGCACATGCCAGCGGCGGGAGCCGTGGCGGCGGTAGTTTTAGCAGAGGCGGTGGTGGTGGCGGCGGCAGTGTCCGCGGAGGTGTAGGTTTTAGCACGGGTTATCGTGGCCGCGTTAACCTGGGTTTAGGTCTGGGTTACCGTACAGGTTTTGGCTATAGCGGATTTTATGGTTATCCAAACCTGGGATTTTATTTTAACGCCCTGCCTTTTGGTTACTATCCGTTTTATATGGGCTCATCATTATTTTATTATTATGATGGTATCTTCTACCGCCCGTACGATGAGGGTTATGTAGTGACAGCTCCGCCGGTAGGTGCGGCAGTACCGTCAATGCCAAGA
Source organism: Mucilaginibacter sp. (assembly GCA_036565645.1). Classification (GTDB taxonomy): domain Bacteria; phylum Bacteroidota; class Bacteroidia; order Sphingobacteriales; family Sphingobacteriaceae; genus Mucilaginibacter. Next base: position 4,757 of record DATCXS010000101.1, on the reverse strand, counting down.
GGTGCCAAAGCTATCATGATTGATAACCAGCAGTTTTTTGAATACAATGGTGTGTACTATAAAATCATCATCAACGATAAAGGCGACAAGGTATACGTGGTTGCCGGTAAAGACGGTGTATTAAATACCGACAACAACAACGACAGCGGCGTTGGTGACAATGGCACAGTTAACCAGGTGCCACATGTTGGCGATATTATTGACCAGTTGCCTGAAAATACCCGCCGCGTTACCCTGAATGGTAAAAAATATTACGTTACTGCCGATGAGATCTACCTGGAAGAGACCAAAGATGCCAACGGCGTTAACGTATATCGTATAGCAAGCATTCCTGACGTCCAATAATTTATTGGTTCTGAATATTGAAAGCCTCCTTGTAAAAAGGGGGCTTTTTTGTTTTAGACGTAACAGTAAAAAATAAAAAGTATTGTCATTTCGACGAGGTACGAGGAGAAATCTTATACCCCATGCAATATCGTATAGGATTTCTCCCGTTGGCCGAAATGACAACGCGTTAAGGCATGATTTTAAAACCCTTTCAGGGTTTTAGATATAAAGTAAAAAATAAAAAGTATTGTCATTTCGACGAGGTACGAGGAGAAATCTTATACCCCATGCAATATTGTATAGGATTTCTCCCGTTGGTTGAAATGACAACGCGTTAAGGCATGATTTTAAAAACCCTTTCAGCCTTTCATAGTTATATCTGTTACAAACAGTTAATTATGAGATCTATCTGGAAAGGTTCAATTGGTTTTGGCCTGGTGAGCATACCGGTTAAACTGTATTCGGCAGTACAAACCAGCTCGCTTGATTTTGATATGCTGGATAGTCGCGACCACTCGCGCATACGCTACCAGCGGGTAAATGAGCATACACACAAAGAAGTGCCCTACGATAAAATTGTAAAGGGCTATAAAATGGGCGACGACTACGTGGTTATGGAAGATCACGATTTTGAAGATGCCGCCCCCGAAAAAAGCAAGGTCATCACCATTGAAAGTTTTGTGGATGTGGACGACGTAAACCCGATGTTTTACGAAACATCGTACTACACCGAACCTGATACTAAAAACAATAAAGCCTACGCGTTGCTGCTACAGGCCCTGATAAAATCAAAAAAAGCAGGATTGGCGCGCTTTGTACTACGCAGTACCGAGAGCTTGTGTATTGTACACCCGGTAAAAAACGTGCTGGTGGTAACCCGCATCCGGTTTGGGCAGCAAATCAGGGATACTGAAGATCTGAGTGTACCGGATAAGGTGGACATTAGTAAAAAAGAGCTGGATATGGGCCTGGCGCTGATTGAGCAGTACGCCGAAAAATTTGATGTGTCTAAATTTAAAGACGAATACAACGCGCAATTACTGGAAATAATCAAGGCCAAATCAAAAGGCAAACGCGCAACAGTCAAAAAACTTAAACCACAAAAAACCAGTAGCACCGATCTGTATGATCAGTTAATGGACAGTTTGAAAGTGAAGAAAGGAGCGTAAAATGCTATTGACAGATATAATCGAAAATTTTGGATTAATTATTGTAAAACATTTTACAACTAATGGATATTATAATAATGTCTATGAAAACATTAACTAAAAACAAAAGATTATGAACTCATTATTGTATATCATAGCGGTTATCCTGGTGATAGGATGGGCGTTAGGTTTCTTCCTTTATTCGGCAGGGGGTATTATTCACATATTATTGGTAATTGCCATTATTGCCTTTTTGATAGGTTTAATAAGAAGACCAACTGCGCTCTAATTATCAATTAGACAAGAAAGCCGGGCTGATTTGTTCAGTCCGGCTTTCTTGTTTTTATTCGGAACGCAAGGCAAAGGAGCCGCGAAGCTTCGCGGCTCTACATCATGTCGCCGTAGAGCATTGCGTTTCAAAATCATATCGCCGTAGAGACGTGATGCTTCGCGTCTCCTTTGCTCCATTGCATATCCTGTTTACATTCTACGTGCTATGTTATTTCAGCGTTAACCATTTTTTGCGCACGGCTAATTGTTGTGCTGTTGGGTTTGGTATTTCTTCGATCTTGTATTTTACCCTGGTGCTTTTTAATAAGGTTACCGGAATATCCATGCTGGCGCCATCGCGAATTACCGTCACTTTAATCTTGTCGCCAACTTTTTTACCGGTTAACAGCTTACCCGTTTCAACGACAGGCTCACCATTAATGGTTATAATCTCGTCGTTAACATTGATGCCATCTTTCCATGCTGCGCTGCCACGGGTTACGGTTGCAACAATGAGGCGTGGTATATTTGGTATGGTAGTTACGCCCAGGGCAGGGTCATTATTTTCGGCCAGTTCATTGGTTAGTTTATAGCCTGCAAAGTCCAGATAATGGTCGTAATCTACCGGGGTAAGGCCGTTAATGTATTTAGCATAAAAGTCATCCAGGTTTTTACCGGCAAATTTTTCCAGCCCGGCTTTAAACTCGGCATCGGTATAACCGCGTTTTTTTACTTTGTAGTACTCATTGTACATATAACACATTACGTTGTCCAACGAGTATTGGCCTTTGCTGTCGTTAATGATCTCCAGGTCCAGCAGTAAAGCGATGACTGATCCTTTAGTATAATAAGATATCGTGCTGTTACCGGAGTTTTCATTAGGACGATAGGCTTTTATCCATGCGTCATAACTTGATTCGGCCAGCGTTTGAACTTTGGCACCTGCAGAGTTTTCTAACAAATTGATATCCTCTGCCAAACCCTCTAAATAATTCTCGGGTGTATAAAGCTGTGTACGGCGCACAATAATGTCCTGATAATAGGCTGTGAAACCTTCGGCTATCCATAGGTTGGTGGTGTAATTTTCGTTATCATAATCAAAGGGTCCCAATGCTATCGGGCGCAGGCGTTTAACATTCCACAGGTGGAAATGCTCATGTGCAGCCAGGCTCAAAAAGTTTTGATAACCACGTTCGGTACTATAAGCATCGCGCGAAGCGCCCAATGTGGTTGAGCTCAGGTGTTCTAAACCGCCGCCGCCTTTAAGTGCGTTATGAACAATAAAGGTGTAGTGCTTGTTAGGGTTCTCGCCATAAACAGCAGTCTCTTCCTCCACAATTTTAGTCATGTCTTTTTTCAGGCGATCTTTGTTGTAACTACCGCCGCCTACCATGCAAACTTCGTAGTGTACACCGCTGGCCTCAAAATCAAATATATCCTGCGTGCCAATCTCGATGGGCGAATCAAACAGAATATCAAAATCGGGCGAGTAACGGGTGAAAGCGTCGCCGTTCACTTTTTCTAAACTGGTTGAAACTTTATTCCAGCCTTTATAAGGTTTGATGTGGATAGTTGCCGGTGCGTGCAGCATGTTGCCCGGATAAAGAAACATATCCGGCGATGACAAGAACGCGTGCGAGGCATCGATAAAACTGGTGCGTACCGATATTTCAAAAGCATAAACACGATACTTTACCACCACGGTACCCACACGGGCGGTATGCAACTGCCATATATTTTTGCGGATCTTTTTTGCTGCCAGGGGTTTGCCGTTTGCACCGGCGCTCAGGCTTTCAATATTGCGGGAAAACTCGCGCACCAGGTAAGAGCCGGGTGTCCAAACGGGCATTTTTAATTCAAGCTCGTCCTGTTTTAAACCGGTGATCTTCATTTCGATATCGGCGTAGTGGGCCTGTGCCTCCGGGAACGAAATGTTGTAGGTGATCTGCGGGTTATCTGCCGCATTGCCGGTAGTAGTCATAAGAAGTAGTATTAAAGAAAAAATAACTGGTAATTTAATTTTTTTCATTCCGCAAGTTATAAAAATTGTGTTGCGCTATAAGCCAAAATTAAAAAAGCGAAAATATCGGGGTTGTAAAATGGTTGATACATGCAACTAATCTATTAACTTCCTAATTATTTTTACCAAAATAGTTATGGCCGAAAAGTTAATAGAACCAATATCGCGTAAGCTTAATGTCCTGGGTCGTGACTATCTGTCGGCGCTGGGCGATCATATGGCCCGGTTTGATATTGACCGGCATTACTATCCGTTAACTGTGATTGTTCATTATGATGGGCAGCTAACACAAAAAGGGCTGGCCGAAATATTGGGCAAAGATAAATCGGTTATTGTAAAGATCATTGACAGGCTTACCGCAAGGGGCTTTGTTTTACGGCAAATCAATCCGGACGACAGGCGCGAGCATTTTTTGACCCCAACCGTCAAAGCAAAAGAAGTAGTGCCACATCTCATTAAAATATTTGAACACATGAACAAATCGGCGACAAAAGGCATATCGAAACATGATATGGAAATATTTGAGAGTGTATTGAATAAGATGAAAGAAAACTTATTTGACTTTGTAAAACAAGAATCTATACCAGACACCATTTAAAAATATCATCACAACATGAAGACCAAGTATATCATATACATTTTGCTGGCACTGCTTATTGGCTTGTTAATTTACAATAAGTTTTTTAGCGTACGCGCCGAAAAAATAAAACAGGAAAATACGCAAGGTAAAGGCAAAAAAGGCCGTAACGGCCCCGTTGCCGTAAAACTGATGATAGCTAAAGACACTACGCTTGACAACAACATCGATGTAACCGGCAGCCTTGACGCTAATGAACAGGTAAACCTGGTTAGCGAAACATCAGGTAACATAACCGGTATTTATTTCAAGGAAGGCAGCCATGTAAAAAAAGGGCAGCTGTTGGTTAAAGTTTACAACCAGGATCAGCTGGCGGCGCTTAAACAGGTTCAATACCAGATAGCCTTGGCTAAAC
>DATCXS010000201.1:0-4226 GCA_036565645.1 Mucilaginibacter sp. | reverse complement strand
GCTTCTTTTTCATCAAACGAAGCCAGGGCCGTTGTGGACGGAAATGTGTATCGTGTTATCGCCAGATACCTCGGCATTTTTGAGCCCATTAACAGCACACCGGGTAAAAAGCAGTTTCAGTTGGCAGCAAACGATTTTCTTAATAAGAAAATTCCGGCATTACACAACCAGGCCATCATGGAGTTTGGGGCAATGCTGTGCAAACCCAAAAATCCGGCCTGCGGTATTTGTCCTGTGCGCCTGGGTTGTTACGCTTTTAAGCATAATGCAACTATGTCGTTACCGGTTAAATTAAAAACCGTCAAGGTAAAGCAGCGTTACTTTAACTATTTTCTTTATACCGATGGCGAGCGCATACTTATGAATAAGCGAGACGAAAGCGATATATGGGCAAATATGTATGATTTACCTATGATCGAGGCCGACTCTCTGCTATCTGTTGATGAGTTAATGGGTCGCCCTGAAGCTATCAAATATCTTGGAAATGTTATCGAAATAGCTGCCGTATCCGACGTTAAAAAGCATACGCTTACGCATCAGCAACTTTATATCCGGTTTATCACTATAGTAAGGCAACCTATCAAAATAAATGCTAATTGGGTTTTCATAAAAGTAGAAAATCTCAAAATGCTGCCACTTCCCAAAGTAATTTTTATATTTTTAGATAATTTTTTAAATTAGAAATAAACATGTACATTAGCCGTACAATTTAAACTATGTCTGGAATTAATAAAGTAATACTTGTTGGCCATTTAGGTAAAGACCCCGAAGTTCGCCAATTAGAAGGGGGCGTTTCTGTTGCAAGTTTCCCCCTGGCAACCTCAGAAACCTTCAATAAAGACGGCAAGAAAGTGGAACAAACTGAGTGGCATAACATTGTATTATGGCGCAGCCTGGCAGATGTAGCAGCCAAATTTCTGCAAAAAGGCAAGTTGGTTTATATTGAAGGCAAATTACGCACCCGGTCGTTTGAGGATAAAGAGGGCATAAAAAAATACACCACCGAAATTGTGGCCGAGAATTTTACTATGCTGGGCCGTAAAACCGATTTTGAACCTGATGGCATTCAGCGTCAAAAAGTAGCCGATGAAATGTCGACGGATGTGGATGATATGAATTTTTAAATTCTCCTGATTTTTTTTGACTAAACCTGAAGCCACCCCCAACCGGATGGCTTTTTTATTAGTCGTTAAAACATATAATCTCCCGGTTCAGTTTTACGTTAAAATAGTACCTTAGCCAACCTGTTATTTAATTTACTATCCGGATGAAAAAGAGCTTTACTTTTCTGCTTTGCTATGTTTTACTGATTAACCTTACTTATGCACAGGGTGTTAACAGAACATCGTTTATAAAAGACAGTATTGATGTTTACATAAACCGGGCCATGACCAACTGGCGCATACCGGGCGTTGCCGTTTGCATTGTGAAAGACAACAATATTGTACTGATGAAAGGTTATGGCGTAAAAGAGCTGGGCATACCCGAAAAGGTGGATGAAAATACGCTTTTCATGATCGGCAGTAATACCAAGGCTTTTACCGCTACTGCATTAGCCATGCTGCAAGAGCAAAAAAAACTTTCGCTTGATGATCATGTCAGTAAATACCTGCCCTGGTTTAAGCTGGAAAACAAAGACGCTACTAATCAGCTCATCATTCGCGATTTGCTTTGCCACAGAATAGGCTTTAAAACCTTTCAGGGCGATTTTGCTTTTTACAACAGCAACCTATCCCGCCTGCAGGTAATGGAGAAACTGGGACAGATGAAGGCCACCTATCCGTTCCGCACCAAATGGGGTTATACCAATTCGGCTTTTTTAACCGCCGGCGAAATCATTCCTAAAGTAAGCGGCAAAAGCTGGGAGGCTTTTTTAAAGGATAACATTTTTGCGCCGCTGGGGATGACGAATACACTGGCACTTACTGCGGATATGCCAAAATCATTTAATCGCACCGTAGCGCATACCCTGGTTGATGAACGGCTGAGCGCTGTCCCTTACGGCCAGTTGGATAATATGGCCCCGGCTATGAGTATCTCTTCTTCTGTTAACGACATGAGCAAATGGGTAATGGCGCAGTTGAACAATGGGAAAGTGGGCGCAAGGCAGGTAATACCTGAAAATGCCATTTTAGCTACCCGCCAACCACAGGATTATGTGGGCAGTGTCCGCCATGTTAATGGCGAAACTAACTATGAGCTGTATGGCTTAGGCTGGTTTTTGCAGGATTATGCAGGGCATCGCCTTGTGATGCATGATGGCGGGGTTACGGGCTATGTGTCGTCAGTAACTTTAGTTCCACAAGATCACCTGGGTATCATCATTCTGACCAATACCGACGAGAATTCATTCTACGAAGCTTTAAGGTGGGAAATTATGGATGCTTACTTCAAGCTGCCCTATCAAAACTACAGCGCTAAATACCTGTCGGCCTACAAAGCCAATGCATTGGCAGATCAGAAGACCATCAAAAAACTGCGCGACTCGGTGCTGATGAATTTACAACCGGCCCAACCCACCAATGCATATATTGGCAAATACCATAATGAGCTATACGGCGACATGATCATTACGCAGGGAGAAGCTAACGGTTTAGAGGCCCGATTTGAACATCACCCAAAAATGTTTGTGAAAATGCAGCCGATAGGCGGCAACCGGTTTTTCGCTACATTCTCTGATCCTATTTACGGCAAAACGGTTTTTCCTTTCACCTTTCAGGGTGGGCGGATAACCAGTGTACGCGTAAAGGTAGCCGACTTTGTAGAGCAGGACCCCTACATTTTTAAGAAGGTAAATTAAACGGCGGCTCTTTTAATTGGAGAAACCCTGCAACGTCATGTGATATATGAGGCAGGTATTTGGCGGCACATTCATTTTGACACCACCGCCAGCTTCGCCAAAGGCCAGACCCGACGGAACATACATTGTTATTGTACCACCCTTACCTATAAATTGCAAGCCTATACGCCATGCCTCTATATCTATGTCAGGTAATGAAAAATAATAGCTTGGTTGAGACTCAAGCTGTGTATCATCCAAGCTATAGCTGGTGTAGTTAACCACAACCTTTGATGCCGCTGTAGGATGCGCTCCTGTTCCCGGTGTATCAATATGATAATATAAGCCTGACGGATCTTTGGTTACATCAGTAATCTGGTTTAAAAGAAAATAGTCTTGTATGGTTTGATCGTCAATTTTAGCTTGTCGAGAAGCATCGAATGGCGACTGCACCGTTTTTCTGCATGCTGAAAAAGCAAAGGCTACACAAACACCCAGTAGTAGTAAATATTTTTTCATTTTATATTTTTCAATTAGCGCACAAGGGGAAAGCTGCTTAGTTTGCTGTAACCCCATCCAAATCAAGCGTATAAACAAGTACTGAATTTCTCGGAATACCGTTTACCTCGCCAGCCCCATAAGCTTGCCCCGACGGAATAATTAATAAAATACGGCCGCCTGTATATAGCTTAGGAATACCTACCTGCAGCCCTGCAATAAAAGAACTTACCCGGGCTTTCAGGCGAGTTGTCTCGCCTATTGATAGTCCATTAAGATAACCGTAAGTATAGGTAACTTGTACTGTAGATAAGGCGGTAGGCTTTTTGGCCTGATCTCCATTAGCATCTATAGGGTTTCCTTCGTTAATGACTTTATAATAAACACCCGTTGCCGGGTCTTTGGTTGCAGTAATGTTATTTGCTTTTATATAATCCTGTATTTTTTGGTCGTCAATTACAACCTGCTTTTGGGCCTGGGTGGTTGTTTGTATTTTCTGACACGCCGAGAAGCCGACAATTAACAGTAAAAGTATTAAAAAGTATTTTTTCATGTGTTTTCTATGCAACTATACTTAAAAAAATAGGATGCCTTTAAATTTTAACATTTTTTAGCATTTATACAAACTTACCAATAATAGCCGGCTGTGCGTAGCGATAACGCCAAACGGGTTAAACTATTATTTGCATCCCCCGTTAAAGCGCTGTTTTAATTTTCAATTCGTTTAACTGCGCATCGGCAATGGTTGATGGCGAGTCGATCATGACGTCGCGGCCCGAGTTGTTTTTAGGGAACGCTATAACGTCGCGGATTGAATCCAGCCCGGCGAAGATAGAGCATAATCTGTCAAACCCGAAGGCAATACCACCATGCGGCGGCGCGCCGTACTCGAACGCATCCATCAAAAAGCCAAACTGTTTTTGCGCTTCTTCTTTGCTAAAGCCCAGGT
>DATCXS010000259.1:0-9831 GCA_036565645.1 Mucilaginibacter sp. | reverse complement strand
CACCATTGTAAGTATCGACGGCATCAGCTCGCATAATTTTAGCGGGCATCTGGAGGTAACTTTTTATAATGGCAGCCCGCTGTTTAATGTGGCCGCCGTAATGTCTACGCAGATCGATTCGACGGCTATTTTATATGATGCCGGACTGATTAGCCAAAATCCGAACTGGAACAAGATCGACTGGGCAAAAACTAACGACGAATTTACCGGGGCTACTTCCAATGCCGCAGATACTGCCCGCAATGTCGAAGTAAAATACCGCACCATTATCGGCGAAACGGGCAAAGGCAGCCTGGCTGTTTTCCCAGCGCCGCATCAATATTTTTATCCGCTTGACGAAGCTTTCAATTTGAAATTTACCTGGTATGGCAACAATTACCGCAAAATGCTGCCGGGCTATGGCATCGGCATTCGTCAGGACTTGTATGGCGACCACCGTTTTGTGCCCTGGTTCAATGCGCCGCCGGGAACTCAGCAGCGGCTTAACTTTTTCTGTATGATCGGCGCAGGCAATGGTAAGGCTTTGCTCGAAAAGATCAAGCCATTTACCCACGGCGATAAGTTTATCCCGCTGCCGGGTTACAAAACAATGGCGAGCCATTTTCATAATGAATACACCACGCAGGTACTGCTTAAAAATAAACCCGTAGAGGCCGAACCCGAATACGTGCGGGTGTTTAAAAATCTGGGCGTAAACATTGTCCACCTGGCCGAATTTCATGGCACCGGTCATCCTAAGGGGCCGGATGAACGTCGTTTAACGGAGTTGAACACCCTGTTTAAGGAATGCGAAAAAGAATCAGGCAAAAATTTCCTGCTTTTACCGGGCGAGGAACCTAACGAGTTTTTCGGCGGGCACTGGCTGGAGCTTTTTCCTAAACCGGTTTATTGGGTAATGTCGCGCAAAGCGGGTGTGCCTTTTGTGGCCGATGACAGCCGGTATGGCAAGGTTTACCACATCAGCAACAAAGACGAAATGTTGAAGCTGCTGGAAACCGAGAACGGCCTGGCCTGGACCGCACATGCCCGTACCAAAGGCTCGACCGGGTTCCCGGATGCTTATAAAGATGAGGCTTTTTACAAGTCCGGTCATTTTAATGGAGCTGCCTGGAAAAATATACCGGCCGACCTATCGACCGAGCGCATGGGTAAACGTGTTTTTGATTTGATGGATGACATGAGCAACTGGGGGCTTAAGAAAAAAGTATTGGCCGAGTCGGACATTTTCAGCATCACCCAGGAAAACGAAATGTATGCTCACGTTAACATAAACTACCTGAAACTAAATACCCTGCCCGATTTTAAAAACGGGTGGCAGCCTGTTTTGGATGTGCTGAAAAGCGGCAGGTTCTTTGCTACTACCGGCGAAGTATTGATCCCCGATTTTAAAGTTAACGGTGCCGAAGCAGGCTCGACCATCAAAGTAACGCCGGCTACCAAATCGACTATGGATTTTACGGTTAAATGGACTTTTCCGCTCAACTTTGCCGAGATTGTTAGCGGCGATGGCAGAAGCGTTTACCGCCAGCGCATCAACCTGAAAAACACCACGGCATTTGGTACCCAAACGTTTCATATCCCCATAAACCTGAAAAACAAAACCTGGGTACGCCTCGAGGTTTGGGATGCTGCGGTTAATGGCGCATTTACGCAAACGGTATGGGTTGAATAATATCAACTGGAAGTTTAGCGTAACTTCGACCAGTTGATGGTTAAGCTCGGCTTGACCCACCGCGTCATTGGGCAATCTCTATACTCCCCAATCAAATACCTAATTGTAACTGTCGCGCAGAGATTGCGACGCTACGCTTACAGCAATGACGGGGCAGTATAAAAAGTGATCCAAAAAATGACCTAAAAGTCATAAAAAGTGATCCAAAGTGATCCGCTTACAAGAAAAATATAAATTAAAAACCTGAATATCAGTTAGTTAAAATTTTAAGTGATCCAAACTGATACACATTAACGTGTGGATCAGCAGGTAAGCAATGATAGCGAATTGAGCGGATAATGGTTTGCCTTATCGGTATGGTAAATCAATAGTTGAAAAGGGGAAACACAATTATGGAACAATAAGGATTTTTGCATCCTATACAAAAATCCTTACTATATTTAATAAACCAATGACAACCTTATTATGAAAAGATTAGCTATTCTTATCGCGCTGCTATTTATCGCAGGGGCTTCGCACGCCCAATCAACTACCGATAGTGTAGATATTAAGTTTAATCAACTGCTTGATCAGACTGGTATGATCTTTAAGATGCCAGAGGGCTCGGTAAAAACGCCGATCGTTAAAAACCGGCAGATCCATTATGATTACGCGGTTAAATATCCTGATCGCGATATGGAAGTCCGGTACACCATAGTGCCAATGGCCAGTCGCGTAGCTGAATACCAGGAGTTTCAAAAGAATCATGCACCGGGTAGTTCGATGGTCGACCCAAATAAAATGTTTGACGTTTCGGCTTACGTAACGGCTATTAATGCAGGCGGCGGCGTGCAGGACACCACCATAAAAGGACGTAATTTTGCCCCGGCAGCTGTTAAGCAAGAATTTGGCGCAGATTACGGGGCCTTTTTGATGGTAACGGTAAAGAACAACTCAGTTGGCACCGACTATAAATTTTGTAGCATGGTGGCGCTACAAAAAAACGACGTAGCAAATGTCTATATCTTTTATTTATGCAACTCCATGCAAGAGCTCTTTGATAACTATAAAGCTATAGGTCCTCAAAATATATATTACGCGTTAAAGTTTAAGGAATAACGCCTTATCTGGCATTGACATAGTAAGGATTTGCGTCGCTTAAAAATCCTTACTATGTTTACCCTAAACTAAATATAACGTGATCATGAAACTATTTCATGCTTTTATAGCACTGCTCTTTGTTACTGCGACCGCCGGAGCACAATCAAAAACCGGCAATGTTGAGGCCAACTTTAACAAGCTACTCCATACAGCGGGCATGACTTTCAAAATGCCGACAGGCGCGGTAAAAACCCCCATCATTAAAAATAAACAGCTACCCTACCAATATGCGGTTAAATATCCCAGCCGGGGGATAGAGATCCGTTATGCTATTTTGCCAAAAGCAGGTATAACGGCCAAACCTACTAAAACGCCATTAAATGGAACGTCCAGGACCCTGGTTAACGACCCTTTTGATAATTTAAGCATGGACGTGGCTACTAAAGTAGCCGGCGGCGTACCTGACCCTAAAATGCAGATAGGTGGATTTGACCCGGCAGAGGCTAAAAAACAATTCGGGGCTGATAAGGCTACGTTTTGGATGATCAACATAAAAAACAACTCTTTCGCAAACGGTTATAAGTTTTGTAACATGGTGGCTATGCATAAAGACAATGGCGCCAATGCTTACGTCTTTTACCTCGCCAATTCTTTACAAGACATCATGAAAGCTTTTAAAGAGATAGGGCCTTATAATATCTATTATAATTTAAAATATAAGCAATAGTTTATAGTGGCAGCTTAATGTAAAATGGTGCCATAGTCAGAGATGAGTATGCTTGCCGGGCAAAGTTTATTGTTTACAAATAATTCCCTGCATCACCGAATTTATGGCATTAATCAGGATATTCATATCCGACAAGGATTACGCAGATTGTCGCCCCATTACCGGCAATAATATCTATCAATAAACACCTTAACCTGGCAATATGAATATCCTGATAGCGCCTAATGCGTTTAAGAATAGCCTCGATGCCCGAAGCGTAGCAGATGCAATAGCTCAAGGGCTTAATCAAAGTAAGTTGAACGGCTATTACCATACCTTCCCCATTGCCGATGGCGGAGATGGTACAGGCAAACTATTAATCGAACACTTAAAGGGCGAGCAGATAAGTGCCGGCGCACACGATGCTTTAGGCCGGCCAGTTACCACTCATTTTGGTTTGGCAGATAATGGCCATACGGCTATTGTTGAAATGGCCGATGCGTCAGGTCTGCACTTGCTTAATACGGCAGAATTAAACCCTATGCAGGCCAACTCCTACGGTACCGGCCAGTTGATCAAAGCCGCGCTGGATCAAGGCGTAAGCAAGATAATCATCGGTATGGGTGGTTCGGCTACGGTTGATGGCGGTGTTGGCATATTGAGCGCTTTGGGGATAAAGTTTTTTAACCGGCAAGGCGATGAGTTAGCGCCGACTCCTGCTGCATTAGCCGAGCTGCATTATATCGATACAACCAACTTGGATCATCGCGTATTCAAAGCGGAGATCATGATTTTATGCGATGTAGATAATCAGCTGCTTGGTACTGAAGGTGCTGCCGCGATGTTTGGCCCCCAAAAAGGTGCTTCGCCTGACGATGTTGTAAAGTTGAATACATTTTTGAGCGATATGGCAGCCATCGCCCTAAAACAAACCGGGAAGGACATGGCCGCTATTAAGCACAGCGGTACAGCCGGGGGTGCTGCTGCCGGGATGTATGCTTTTTTGAATGCCCGCCTGGTAGCCGGTGCCGACAACTTTTTAAAGTTGACCGGTTTTGATGAAGCACTGCAAGACATTGACGTGGTGATAACCGGCGAAGGCAGTATTGACGGGCAAACGCTGCATGGAAAGGCCCCGGCAGCAGTAGCTATGATAGCTAAACAAAGGGGCATCAAGGTGCTTGGAGTGGCAGGTAGGGTGCCAACAAAACCGTCGGTTCAATTAAATCAATGGTTTGACAAACTAATCTCTATCAACAAAACACCCGTCCATCTGGACGCAGCGCTTAAAAACACCCGCCAAAACCTTATTTCAACAGCTAAAGAAATAGGCGACTGGTTGGTCGATGGCAAGGATTAGCGAATGCTGTTGTGCTGATTAAGCAAAGGATGAGGATTTAGATAATGCTTTCATATTCTTAAATATTACATCATTTCGACCAACAGGAGAAATCTGTTTACAGACTACAGCAGTTTTTATTAAGTTTGGGTTTATACCACGCCATGCTTGAAAATATCCTTGCTGCTTACAGTTTAAATAATGACGAATGTGCCGTCGCGCCCTTTGGCTCAGGATTGATCAATCATACCTGGAAAGTCAAGTGTGGCCAAGAACAATATATCTTGCAGTGCATCAATACCACCATTTTTAAATCACCGCAGGATATTGCAGATAACTTGGTGGCAGTGCAACAATATCTGCATAGAACCGCACCCAACTACCTTTTTGCGGCCCCGCTGCCAACATCAGTCAGCAACTATTTAGTAATAAATGATGACCAATATTACCGCTTACTGCCTTTCGTCAAAAACTCACATTCTATAGACGTAGTAACAGCGCCGTCGCAGGCTTATGAGGCTGCAAGGCAGTTTGGCAGGTTTTCAAGGTTACTGAATGATTTTGACGCATCGCAGTTGAAATACACCTTACCCAATTTCCACAATCTGAGCCTGCGGGCACAGCAATTTCAATCGGCTTTAAAGAATGCTGATCCGGAAAGATTAAACATCGCATCCGCAGAAATAACAGGCATTAAAAATTACAAAGACATCGCCCAAACATATATTGACATAACTAACAACGCGGCTATCCCGCTCCGGGTTATCCATCACGATACCAAGATCAACAATGTATTGTTTGATGCAGACGACAACGGCTTATGCGTGGTCGACCTGGATACCGTTATGCCCGGCTATTACATTAGCGATGTGGGTGATATGATGCGCACCTATCTCTCTCCGGTAAATGAGGAAGAGCAGGATTTAGATCAGATCTCTATCCGCGAAGACTACCTGAAAGCTATTTATGACGGCTATATGCAGGAGATGGGCGACGTATTGACCAATACCGAAAAACAGCTATTCTATTATTCCGGCAAGTTCATGATCTATATGCAAGCCATGCGTTTCCTGACAGACTATCTGAACAACGATGTTTACTATCATACCACCTATCCCGGTCAAAACCTTAAACGGGCGCAAAATCAGTTAAGGTTATTAAATGAATTGATGAAGGCCTATCTGAGATCAGGCATCGACACGCAATAAAAAAGCCGCCCGGATGATTCCGGAGCGGCTTTTTTGAGCTATGAAGATATTGTTGGTTTATTTAATAAAGCCGTCATTGCTTCCCTGTTCCTCCTCGCAATGACGCGCATGTAATATCGATTACTTCTTCAACGGATACGTATTAAACAGCAATGACACCGCTGTTGATGGGCCAAAGCTTCTTTTTAAATTAGGCTGTTCCTCAGTGTTGCGTGTTGCCCACTTGGTTTGGATAATGCCCCGGCTATTACGGTTATTGTAGGCCACTTTGGCGTTCAGGTCAAGCCAGTCAACTAAATCGGTATTGCCGGTCTCCTGGGTATATTTACGGGCGTAACGGGCAAAAATCCCTTTAAAGCCCGGAAGGTCGCCGCCGCTGTCTTCATTGTTCATTACCTTTCCGCGGTAAATGCTGTCACGGGTAAACTCGGCTATTTTCTTGGCTTCGGCCAGGTAACTTGCCTCTTTGGTATATTTATACAACATGGTTGCCGCACCCAGGAAGGTGCCTTCGTTATAGGTAAAACTTACGTTGCTGGTTCTGAGCAGGCCGGTCCGTCTGTTAATATCCACATTGTCTTTAACCTTGCCGGTAGCCGTATTTAACAGGTAGATCTTCGACCAGCTATACAATGCAACTGCTTTGTCGTAATAAGTGCTGTCGCCGGTAGCTTGCCCCAGGTAGCAGGCAGCCACTGCGGCCGGGCCTTCAATGCAGGCGTTTTTCGAGGTCTTCCCCTGAAACCAGATCAAACCGCCGCCATATTTGTTGTTAAAGGCGCGTTTATACATTTTGTCGTACTGATCTTTGGCCTTATCCAGGTAAGTTTTATTACCGGTAAGCAGGTAACCACGCACACAGAACAACACCGCCCAGGTTATGTCATCATTGTATTTATTGTACATCCAATCCTCTTTGTGGTTCTTGATGAAATTAGTATACAGCGTGGCAAACTTGTCCTTATATTTCGGGTCTTTGGTTACTTCGTAAGCGTCTAGTACGGTTTCCATCATCTCGGCCTGATCCCAAAAGCCTTTGTGGTTTTCAATCTGGTAGCCGTTATACCAATCGTCAAATGCTTTTGTAGCGATTGCCAGGGTCGGTGCAACTTCCTGCGGGGCCTCTTTATGGAAGACCCACTTCTGCGCATCGCTTTTTGACGAGGCCGCCAGCTTAACCTTAGTACCATCGGCACTGCCGGCATTCAGGTTCAAAGCAAATTTGGGGTTAGCTGCCGACTGCAACATATAAGCGCCGCCGCCTGCTTTGGTGATCACCCATTTTACATCGTCGCTATTGGTATCATCGGTTTGATCTATGCCTACAGAGTCGGCAGGCGCCGAAGGCACATGCAGCAATTTGCCGCTGCCCACATTGGTTAAGGTGTATGTGTTCTTTTTAACCAGTGTAACTATCCATCGTTGAGCGTCCGATTTGGTGTCGGTCCACGCATCTACCGCTGCGCCATTATCAACTGACGAATTAGCCACATCCAGCATTTTATGGCCGGCTTTTGATTGCATCGAATAAATAGCGCCCGAGGTGATACCGCCGGTTTGCGCAAAGCTGATACCGGTAGTCGCCAGTAAAGCCAAAGTAAATGAGTAGAATTTCTTCATCTGGGGGATAATTAATAGTTGAAATATTGGTTTGTTCAGGCAATATTCTCCAATAATTTCAACTTTTAAGGTAATGTTTTGAATATGTTACACTGCAAACGTTTGCATGAGATGCATCTGTGTAAAGGATTGCCGAAAGGATGCAATTAGCAGACAAAACGAGACTTACGAAGTTTCAAAAACTTCGTAAGTCTGAAAAGAGGATTACTAATAATTACTGCACCGAAGGCGGCGGAACTTTAACACCCCACGCCTCGTTAGGCTTGCTACCCATTTTAAACACCAGCTTACCGCCTTTCATCAGCTCATCGCGATACAGCCAGCAATTATTAAGCGCTTTGTCATTAAAGGTTGCCGACTGGATATAAACGTTAGTCTTTGAGTTATTGATAGCCTCAATAATCAACTTCTTACCATTACCTAAAGTGATATTAGCATTGGTAAACACCGGGCTGCTTAACTCCACAATTGGCCGCAGATCAGAAAAGCCTTTTACGTCAAACAAGCCCAGCGATGCCATTACATACCACGAGCCTAATTGCCCCTGATCTTCATCCTGACCGTAGCCATAGCCGTGGATAGGTTCTACCCCATAAAATTCATCGCAAATAGCGCGGGTCCATCTTTGGGTGTACCAGGGTTTGCCCGAGAAGTTGAACAGCCAGCTCTCATGCAGGCAGGGCTGGTTGCCATGATTATAAAGCGATTTGATGCCGGCAAAAGCATTGATGGTTTTGCCTCCGCTAAAGCCGTCTTTTTCTGAGGTTTCAAAAATGCCGTTCAGCCGGGTATTAAACTCATCTTTACCCATAGCATCTATCAGGCCTTTTGGGTTTTGAGGCACAAAGAAAGTGTACTGAATAGCATTACCCTCCTGGAAACCACGCCAGGCCTCGGTAGGGTCAAATTTGCCGATAAAAGTGCCGTCGGCACGTTTGGGGTGTATCAGTTTCAGATCTTTATCGTAGAGGTATCGCCAGCCGTTTGAGTTTTTGATCAGGAGCTTGTAATCATCCATCTTACCCAATTTTTTAGCCATCTGCGCAGCCGCAAAAGCGCTGAAGCTATACTCCAGCGTATGCGAGGCCGAAAAATGTGCTCCAATTGAATCCGGGCTGTCTTTATCTACATAAGGCGAGTAGCCGTATTTCACGAATGCTTCTACATCCATCTTACCCGAACCTTCTTTACGGTTTTTACCCGACAATTCATTGGCCCGTATAGCCTGATAAGCAAGATTCACATCATAATCGCGAATCCCGACCTGATATGCACCCGCAATAGCAAGGCCTACCATGTTAGTACCCACACCCGACACAAAATTGCTGTTGGCAATACCATCGCCAAACCAGCCGCGCTCTTTGTATATCTCCAGCTCGGTATGTACGTAGTCGTTATAATGGCTTGGGTACGATAGCGCCCACAACTGTGTCAGGTTCCAGTAAGCACCCCAAATGGCATCGGTATTATAAAAATTATAACTAAAGCGGCCCTGTTTGTCCTTAGGCAGGCGGCCTATGGTGCCGTCATGTTTTGGGAATGAACCATTGACATCATTAGCAATACCGCGGCCTAACAACGCATGGAACAAACCGGTGTAAAATTTAACCTTATCATCGCGGTTGCTGGTTTGCACCACTATTTTACCCAGCTCGGTGCGCCAGGTAGCTTGTGCCTGTTGTTTGGCTTTGTCGAAGGTCAGCCCGGTTGCTTCGGCTGCCAGGTTGGCTTTAGCATTAGCTGTCGAAGTATAAGATAAGCCAACCTTCAGCTCAATAGCCTCATTTGCCTGGGTTTTATAATTTAAAAAGATGCCTGCGCCCTTGCCTTTAGCTTCCCTTGAATTTTCTTTAGTACCCTCGGCGTTAAATGAACCGACAGATAGCGGAGCTTTATTTACCTGGCCATAAAAGTACATGCGTACCTCGCCATCAGGATCATATTTTTTGACATATTTAGGATAGGTAATTACATACCCTTCAAAATGTGTTGCGTCCAGCATTTTAACCTCGGCATCGCGTACAGCACCGCTTTCGCCCTGCGTATTGCCGATGTCGAATATAATGCGCGACCGATCGTTTTTCGGAAAAGTATAGCGATGAAAACCGACATGCTTAGTAGCAGTCAGCTCGGCAGTGATGTTGTAATCGTCTAACAGTACTTTATAGTAACCAGGCTGCGCCACCTGATTTTTACGGTCGAAATG
>DATCXS010000143.1:0-8343 GCA_036565645.1 Mucilaginibacter sp. | reverse complement strand
ATCCGCACGAAAAGAACATCCGCAAGTCGTTAAACTTTGGCCACACTATAGGTCACGCGGTCGAGACGTATTCGCTAATTAATGATGAAGATTCTTTGTCTCATGGTGAAGCGATTGCTATCGGTATGATCTGCGAAGCTTATTTATCGCACAAAAAAACCGGTTTAAGCGCCGAGGATTTAGCCGAAATAACCGAAGTACTGATAGAGCTATATCCGCGTTACGATTTAAAACCGATTGATAAGGCTACGCTGATTGATTATATGCTGAAGGATAAAAAGAACCAGAACGGCAAGATCAATTGTACTTTACTAAGCAAGATCGGTCAGTTTAATATTGATAATATTTGTACTGAGGAAGAGCTTATTGAAGGCTTGAATTATTACGCTAATTTGTAATGGCATTTTAATAAGAGCGTAAGTGTGGGCACTTACACTTACACACCGTTCAAGTGTCCACACTTGAACCCCAATAATTGTAAGCATCCACGCTTATGACCGTACAACCAAATAACCTACGTATAAAACCCAATTAACCATATAAAATTTGCTTTGTCTAAATTATTTTCAAATAATTAAAATAATCTATTGACAAAGTAGTTTATTACTCCTATTTTTACGCCGAAACAAAACAAGCAAATGAAATTGAACGCTGCATATTTTTATGGCTATTACTTTTACTTTACCAGTAAGAGCCGGGACTAATATGCACTACAATCATATAAGAAATTGAAAAGTCCCGGCATAAAAAGCCGGGACTTTTTGCTTTAATAACATTATGAAAAAGGAAAAACCAAGAGTTGCCATACAAGGTATCCGCGCTTCGTTTCACGAGGAGGCTGCCTTAAAATATTTTGGAGAAAATATCCAGACCATTGAATGCAATTCTTTTAAACAAACATTTGACGCGCTGGAGAATAACCAGGCCGATTATGTGGTAATGGCGATTGAGAATAGCATTGCGGGCAGTATATTACCAAACTACTCCTTGTTATTAAACTACAATTTCCCGGTGATTGGCGAGATTTATCTGCCTATCCAGCTACACTTGATGGCTTTACCAGGTGTATCGTTCGAGCAGATCAAATACGTAACCTCGCACCCTATCGCCATCCGTCAGTGTATTGATTTCTTTGATGAGTATCCTCATCTAAAAATTGTCGAGAGCAGCGATACCGCAGCCTGTGCCAAACGCATTGCCGAAGAAAAACTTACTGACACCGTTGCTATCGCTAATACTTTAGCAGCAAAGCTTTACGGTTTGGATATCATTGAACGCCGCATTGAATCAAACAAGAAAAACTTTACCCGCTTTTTGATATTGACCGCCCATGAAAATGTGGTGAAAATTCCGGCAAACAAAGCTTCATTATGCTTCCAGGTAAGTAACCAGGTGGGCGCCCTGGCTAAAGTGCTTAACATTTTTGCCACCCAGGGTGTAAACATGAGTAAGATACAGTCTATGCCGGTATTGGGTAAACGTAATGAATATAATTTTTATGTGGATGTAGAGTGGGATGAGACCAAGCAGTATGACAGCGCCGTCAAACAAATTCTAAAATATACCCATAACTTCAATATCCTGGGCGAGTATAAACGTTACGAGGAAGAAGTTGGCCCCGAGAAAATCATCAAAACATCGCCGGGAAAACCCGAGCGCAAATATATCAGCATAAAAAAGCTGGCCAAAAACAGTAAATAAGTCAAGATATTATAACAACACAAAAATGAAACTTAATTTAAACGTCCAACCACTAAATTCTTGGATAACAGCAACTAAAGAACCACTATTAATTGCAGGTCCATGCAGCGCAGAAACTGAAGATCAGTTAGTAGCCACCGCTCATTTATTAAAAAGCACCGGTCGTGTTACCGCATTGCGTGCAGGTATCTGGAAACCACGTACCCGTCCGGGCGAGTTTGAGGGTATAGGCAGCATTGGCTTAGAGTGGTTAAAACGCGCTAAGGCCGAAACCGGTTTACCAACTGCAGTTGAAGTTGCTACTGCAAAACATGTTGAAGAGGCTTTAGCTGCAGGGGTTGATATTTTATGGGTAGGTGCCCGTTCAACCGCTAACCCTTTTACCGTTCAGGAAATTGCCGACGCTTTAAAAGGCGCTGACGTACCTGTAATGATTAAAAACCCGGTTAACCCGGATATTTCTTTATGGATTGGTGCTATCGAGCGTATCAACAATGCAGGTATCACTAAACTGGCTGCTATTCACCGCGGTTTCTCATCTTACGAAAAATCAGCTTTCCGTAATGAGCCGATGTGGGATATCGCTATCCACCTGAAAACTTTGGCGCCGCACTTACCATTAATTTGCGATCCAAGCCACATTTCTGGTAATCGCGACCTGATTGGTTATGTGTCTCAAAAAGCGTTAGACCTGGATATGCAGGGTTTGATGATCGAGTCGCACATTGACCCAAGCGTTGCCTGGACAGATGCTAAACAGCAAGTTACTCCGGCTGCTTTAGCTGAGTTGGTTGATCACCTTACTTTACGTAAGCCTGAAACCAACAATGCACAGGTTAATGATAAATTGACCGAACTGCGTAACAACATCGACAAGATCGATGATCTGTTGATCCAGAAAATTGCTGAGCGCATGAAAATTGCTGAGCAGATTGGTACTTACAAGAAAGAGAATAACATTACCATTTTACAGGTAAACCGTTGGGACGAAATACTGAACAAACGCATTAACTACGGCAAAGCATTGAAGTTAAGCCCTGACTTTACCGAGAAATTATTAGAGTTATTGCATACCGAGTCTATCCGCAAGCAAACTGAAATTATGAACGAAGGTCAGGCAGCAGGTCAGCAAGCAGAGAAACTTACCCACGTTTAATAAACAATGAGTCAGAATATTCTGCTTACTAAAAAAGATAAAGTAGCTGTTGGCCAGATTTATTTAACCGGCTCAAAAAGCGAGTGTAATCGTGCGCTGGTGATCGAAGCTTTAAGTAAGGGCAAGGTACGCGTTGAAAATATATCAGATGCTGCCGATACGGTTACCCTGCAAAAGGTTTTGGGCCTGAGTTTGCAACCTGCAGGCCATGAGCAACCTGATACGCAGGTGGCCGTGGATAAAGTGGTAAACATTGGCCCGGCTGGTACTGCTATGCGCTTTTTAACTGCTTACTACACTTTACAAAATGAAGAAGTAGTGCTAACCGGCAGCGAGCGCATGAAGCAACGCCCCATAGGTATTTTGGTTGATGCTTTGCGGAAATTAGGTGCCGGGATCAGTTATGTGGAGAACGAGGGTTTCCCTCCTATCCGCATTAAAGGCAATATCCAACAGGCCACGGATAAGATCAGCATTAAAGGCAATATCAGCAGCCAGTATATTACTGCGTTATTGCTGATTGCTGCGAAATTACCAATGGGTCTTGAAGTTCATATCGAGGGCGATCTAACTTCCCGCCCTTATGTGGAAATGACCTTAGGCATGTTGGAGCAGGCCGGTATTAAGCATGAGTGGACTGGCAATGTGATCAGCATCCCCCATCAGGAATTTAAAGAGACCAGCCTACCGGTTGAGCCTGATTGGAGCGCAGCCTCATACTGGTATTCGATAGCTGCTTTGGCTAACGAAGCTGACTTATTCCTGCATGGCCTAACCCCATACAGCTTGCAAGGCGACAGCGTGATCGGCGAGATTATGGCTAACTTTGGTATCACCTCTCAATTCAGAGATGGCGGCGTATATATTAAGAAAGAGCCTAAGCAACTCGTACGCAAAACGTTCGACTTAAAGAAATGCCCTGATCTGGCGCAAACCATTGTTGTGGTATGTGCAGCGCTGAATCATGAGGCTACCTTTACCGGTTTGGAGACCTTAAAGATCAAGGAAACCGATCGTATCAAAGCTTTACAAAACGAACTGGGCAAAATGGGCGTTAAGCTGATTGAGGATAATGAAACCTATACGCTTGACTGTAGGGAAAAGTTTATCCCCGAACGCATTTTTATTAACACTTACGACGACCACCGCATGGCTATGGCTTTTGCACCACTGGCACTGATCATTCCTGAACTGGAAATTGAAGATGCCCGTGTGGTTGAAAAATCATATCCGGCCTTCTGGACCGATCTTGAAAGAGTAGGTTTTGAAGTAAAAGACATATAATACAAGAGATTGCATCCCGGCGTTTGTTGTTAGCGCCGGGATGTAATCTTTAAGCCAGTCACTGCTATAGAGATTGCCACGCTATCGCTCGCAATGACGCTAATTTAGAATTCACTCATTCAACAACTCACTAATTCACTCATTAAGGCATGGCAGGTAATTCATTTGGGCAATTATTCAGGATAACCACATTTGGCGAATCGCATGGCGAGGCTATAGGCGTAATTATTGACGGCTGCCCCTCGCAGTTGCCGGTTGATCTGGAATACATTCAATCTGAACTGGATAAACGCAAACCAGGTCAGTCTAAGATCACTACGCAGCGTAAAGAAAGTGACACTGTGCGTATCCTTTCGGGCGTGTTTGAGGGTAAAACTACCGGCACCCCAATTATGATGCTGATACCGAATGAAGATCAGCGTAGCAAGGATTACAGCCATAACACCGATGTGTTCCGCCCGTCGCATGCTGATTATACTTACCAGACAAAATATGGCATCCGCGATCACCGTGGTGGCGGCCGTTCATCGGCCCGTGAGACTGCAGCACGTGTGGCAGCGGGGGCATTAGCTAAGTTGTTATTGAAAAGCCAGGGTATTGAGATCGTCGCTCATGTGAGCAGCGTAGGTAAGATCAACGCGCCTAATGTGGAGATTAAAAGCGCGCAGGCGTTTATTGATGATCGTGAGAAGAATATAGTACGCTGTGCAGATCCGGCGATAGCCGAAGAAATGATCAGCTTTATTGATTCGGTACGTAAAGACGGGGATACTGTTGGAGGCAAAGTTAGCTGCCATGTATTGAATTGCCCTGTTGGTTTGGGCGAACCGGTGTTTGATAAACTACATGCCGATTTAGGCAAAGCGATGCTGAGCATCAACGCTGTACACGGCTTTGAGTTTGGCTCCGGCTTTGAGGGCAGCGAGATGCGCGGATCAGAGCATAACGACATCTTCATTAAATCACCATCAGGCGATATCAGGACTATTTCTAACTATTCGGGCGGCATACAGGGTGGTATCAGCAATGGTATGCCTATCGAGTTTAAAGTAGCCTTTAAACCGGTTGCCACCATTATGCAAAGCCAGGCGACGGTTGACAGCGAAGGCAATGCGGCCGAGATATCAGGCAAGGGCCGCCATGACCCTTGTGTAGTGCCACGGGCGGTGCCTATTGTTGAGGCAATGGCTGCCTTGGTACTGGCCGACCATTGGTTGCGTAACCGCAATACTATTTTACCACAATAGCACTATTGATAGCAAGTTGTTTCACTTAAAAGGTGAAACAAATGGAACAATATTTTTTATAATTATCTTATTTACAGGTAATTATAAAAATCAGTGAAACAAATTGAAACAAAACAAACACTTTAAACAGCCTGTACCTAAATTCTTTATATAGATTACTGACTTATTGACCAAATGAGGTGAAACAGGATTTTTGGTTGAAGTCAAGCTGAAAGCTTAATACATTTTAGGACGAAGTTACGCTTCGCTAAACTTCGACCAGTACGGGCATTCAGGTATACTTAGCGTGTGTGGCTCTGTCTATGGAGATGACAAAATCGTCAAGATATTCACCGCGATCTGGTATACGGTATTACTTTCCTTTTAATAAATTGAAAATCAAATTTTTTAACACCAGTGCATGATTATGCTGTTCGTCTTTAGCGGCATATAAAAAGGTAACGGTATGATGTTCTTTTAATAAGGCTTTCAACTCCGGCAATCCTTCCGAACTTTTAAGCTCATCCAAATACCTCAGCTCAAATTTATCCCAATTGCCCTGATCGCTGTGTATCCAGGTGCGCAAGGCGGACGAGGGCGCAATGGATTTTAGCCATTTATCCAGGTGCGCATCTTCTTTTTTTAGTCCCCGCGGCCACAGGCGGTCAACCAGTATACGGTAACCATCTTCTTTTGATGGCGGTTCATAAATTCTTTTAGTTTTGATTGGCATCGCTTTAAATATTAATCTTAATCTATCCCCTCAGCATCCCCGCTGTAACCAGCAATTGCCCTACGTGGCGCATAATATGCTCGGCAGCATGTGTGTATAGGCCAATTACTGTCGATGGCAGTTTCGCCCGGCCTACTCCCCTTTTTTCGGTCAAAATAAACTCGTCGGTGCTGCTGAGCTGCAGAATAGCTTCATCTACCTGTCGATTAAAAATTTCCAGTAAAGTGTTTACACTGTAGCCTATTTCGGGCATTCTTCCTTCTAACGACAATTTATTAAGCTGATGTTTGGTCAGCCCCTCGCCTCTTGCATAAGTAAATAGCCTGTCGAGCACCCCGGCCAGATGCTGTAAATGAAATCCCGGCGATGCCATGCCTACAGGCTTCACCCATAACAAGATCTCGGGGAAGTCGTCCATTAAGGTGTTAACCTCCTCGCGCGCCTGCAATAAAGCATGAGCCACAGGCTGCAATAAAGGCGAAATACCTTCCAGCGGACCACGTAGCCAAACTTCAGGTTTCTGGTTGTCTGCCATACATCTACTTTTGTTTAAGTATCTTTTTGCAGCAAATATTATGCGCTTTTGGTATAGCTATTGTTATAACCCCGACATATTAATTTAAACATATGCTAACAGATACAAAAAAATTAATCAAACTAACTATAATCTTATTCCTGGCGACGGCGGTAACTTTTCAAAGCTGTAAAAAAAGCCGCTCAGATATGGGCAAGATCCTTTACAGAAAAACCAAAAATAAGGTTTTTAAAAATGTAACTCCTGATGGCCTTGCCAAAGTATTTAAAAAAGTGCTGGCCGAAGAAAAATCTAGCCTCACTTACGGTTCATTCATCTCCAAATTTTATGAACAAAACAACTATGACCCTGTCTTTGTGATGGACCACATCTTTAACAAAGATCTCAAAACATCGGTTACTTATTATCAAAATGCAGGCCGGCATGGGCTTGATCCTGAATTATTTAAAGCTAACGAGATAGGACAATTAATAAATAAGTTTTACAACAAGAAAGCTATTAAGACGCTTGATCAGGCTTACCGCGATATTGCTGAACTTGAAATACTTTCGGCCAATTCATTGCTGCGTTATTCAAATGCACTGCAGTTTGGCATTATTGATCCAAAGTCTGTTTACGTACGTTATTATATCCCTACGCCAAGACCAGACAGCGCATCTATGACTAAAGTATTCCAGGCTGTCGACTTAAAAACTTACCTGGACAGCATCCAGCCCAAAGACCCTGGTTACCTGGCTTTGCAAAAAGCTTTGGCAAGTGGCGTAGCGGCTAAAGGCATGTCGCCCGAGGAAACTAAACGCGTTATTACTGTTAACCTGGAACGATTAAGATGGCGTAACAGACCGAATGGCAAGTATGTAAGGGTGAATATTCCTGCCTTTCAGTTGGATGTAATGCAGCATGGCAAATCGGTACTAAACATGAAGGTATGCGTGGGCCGGGGCCGCAACATGAACAACAGTGAAACACTGATGAACTATACAGATTCGGGAAAAACAGATAAACCCAACCGCCACTCTACCCCGCAATTAAGCAGTCTGATTCATAGCGTTGATGTTAACCCGGTTTGGAACATCCCCGAAAGCATTGCCAATAAAGAGGTTATTATTGAAGCAAAAAAAGACCGTTATTACCTGGAAAACAAAGGCATTAATGTATACCAGGACGGTAAGTTGATTGATCCGGATGATATTGACTGGGATAATGTATCAGCAGCCGATTATGAATTTAAACAACAACCGGGCGACCAGAACTCGTTAGGTAAAATCAAATTTCTTTTTAATAATAAAAGTAGTGTTTATCTGCATGACACACCGGCTAAAAATGCGTTCAGCATGTCTATGCGGGCCATTAGCCACGGCTGCGTGCGTTTAGGTGACCCACAAGGTTTGGCACTTAACTTATTTGGCCGGGGCCCTAAATACGACTTGATTGTCAAAGATATGAGCCTGGATAAACCTGAACCCACATCTATAGCATTAACACCTAAAGTACCGGTAATGATAACTTATATGACCGCTTGGGTTGATGACAGCGGCACTTTACAAGCCAGACCCGATGTTTATGGGTTGGATATTGTATTGTATAATGCTTTGACAACTTTGAAGTAGACTATTCTCACAGCTTCTATGTCATTCGGCCAGCGGGAGAAATCTATACACGATAGTTCGACTTGATTGGCAGGTGTATAGATTTCTCCTCGTTCCTG
>DATCXS010000176.1:0-5203 GCA_036565645.1 Mucilaginibacter sp. | reverse complement strand
GTTTATCTTTTTTGCATGAAACAAACAAGACCACAATACAACTAACAAAAACTAAAACTTTTTTCATAAACAAGGTTTAAATTTTATTAAAGATATAAATAAATATTAATCTCTTTTTTTTAAACCCTGTATTTTTTTACTGGATTGATCCCTTAACTTCTTACTTAGCCGCAGCCTTATTCTTAGGGGCTTCCAACTGCTGCGCCGGTGGCACCTGGCAAGGGAAACCAAACAGGCAACGCTCTTTAATGATCGCAGCAACTGCATTAGGTACATACTGCTCCCAGCCGGTTACACCCTGCGTGATGAGTTGCAGTACAATATCGGTCTGTACATGCAGGTTACTTTCGTTATAGTTGCTGATGTCCTCGATCTTATTATTGGCAATGAGGTAACGGTACAGGTCTATCAGATGTGGCGGCGGGTAAAAACGCAGGCAGTTCATGATAACGCCGTTGCGCAGTGTAGGATAAATAAACAGCTTTACCTTGCGGCTAAAAAGTGTCGCGAATGATTCCAGAATACCGCCCGGCAGGTCTTTATAATGTTCTTCACCAAAGATATATTCCAGGTTAGGATAACCCAGCACCACACCCATTTTCAGGCTGGTGATCTTTGAAAGGTACGATACCAGCTTATAATACTCATGGAAGTTGGATATCAGAACCGCCTGGCCCAATGAACATAAAATGTCTACCCTATCCAGGAAATCCTTCTCATCAATCTCGGCGCTCTCGTCGGCATTACGCTCTTTAAGGGCCTGTAATGTAAGCTCGCAAACCACCATTACATTTTTCTTATCAACATCTGGCTCGGCTTTAAACTGCTTGACCCCGGTATTAAGCATATCCATGTGCACGTTGATGAGCGGACGAAAACGGCCGCGAAGCACCACAATATGCTTTTTATAAAAGGCTTCTGACGGTTGCTGGTTTTCGCCATCTGCACCAAACAATGCAGCATCCGAAAAGCCGTATTTTACCAGGTGTAGACTCATCAAACGATTATCAACCTTCTCGAAATTAGGCCCTTCAAAGCGGATCATATCAATCTGGATCCTGTCTTTCGACAGCTCATCCATCAGCGACAGCAAAAAAATATTTGGTGTAGCGTGATAGTAAAAGCAGGCATAGATCAGGTTTACACCCAGTACACCTACGGCTTGCTGCTGCTGGTTACTATCATTATCCAGTAGCCTGACGTGTATCACAACATCATTATAAGCGCCGTTAGGCTCCAACTGAAAACGCAGCCCCATCCACCCGTGAGCCTCATTGGTTTTATGATAATTGAGGGTTGATACTGTGTTTGAAAAAGCAAAGAAAGTAGTATTGTCGCCCCGTTGCTTAGCCAAACGCTCTATTAGCAGGCTGTATTCGTGATCCAGCATAGCCATCAGGCGCGACTCGCTTACATAACGTTTAACCTTCAGCGCACCATAGATGGAGTCAGATACGGTCATGTCATAAGCCGACATGGTTTTAGCGATGGTTCCAGACGATGCTCCGGCCTTGAAAAAGTTGGCCGCAACATCCTGGCCGGCGCCTATTTCGGCAAATGAGCCATATAGCTGGGGGTCGAGGTTAATGGCAAGGGCTTTTTGTTTTGTGCCAATATCTTTATTATAGGTGATATTCATACACGCAGAAGTTTGTTTTGACAGTTGCCGATATCATTAATATGATGACTTAAAAATACGATATTTTTAAGAAAATGGCGAACCGTTTAATAAAAAGGCAAGGGTAGCAAAATTTATTGATATAACGCCTGTAATTTGAAAATGTATTTTGCAAACCTTAAACAGCACAAATTATTAGTTTAATATGACCGTAATGCTCATGTTAAGTGATCTTAAATAAAAATGTTTATATATCTTTGTAGTATTAATACATTTTAGATATGAATATCCCCATTTACCTCGATAATAACGCTACTACACCTATGGATCCGCGGGTGCTGGAAGCAATGTTGCCTTACTTTACCAATAAGTTTGGTAACGCTGCCAGCCGCAATCATGCCTTTGGCTGGGTAGCTGAAGAAGCGGTCGATTACGCTCGCGAGCAGGTAGCCAAACTAATTGGCGCCAGCGAGAAAGAGATCATCTTTACATCAGGCGCTACCGAATCAGATAACCTGGCTATTAAAGGTGTGTTTGAAATGTATAAAGAAAAAGGCAATCACATCATTACCACAGTTACCGAACATAAAGCTGTTTTAGATGCCTGTAAACATGTTGAGAAAATGGGCGGCAAGGTTACTTACCTGCCGGTTAAAGAGGACGGTTTGGTTGATCTGGCTGTTTTAGAAGCTGCCATGACCAACGAAACTATACTGGTTTCTATCATGTATGGTAACAACGAGATCGGGGTAATACAACCTATAAAAGAAATATCAGCAATAGCCCATAAATATGGCGCTTTGTTTATGACCGATGCAGTACAGGCAGTTGGTAAGATACCGGTTGATGTTAACAAAGACGGTATAGACCTGCTGGCACT
This sequence comes from Mucilaginibacter sp., assembly GCA_036565645.1. Lineage (GTDB taxonomy): Bacteria > Bacteroidota > Bacteroidia > Sphingobacteriales > Sphingobacteriaceae > Mucilaginibacter. The sequence continues at coordinate 2,705 of DATCXS010000176.1, read as the reverse complement.
GTCAGCACATAAAATATACGGACCAAAGGGCGTTGGTGCTTTATACGTACGCCGCAAAGGGCCACGGGTTAAAGTTACTGCCCAAATGGACGGCGGCGGCCACGAGCGCGGTATGCGTTCGGGCACGTTGAACGTTCCGGGTATTGTGGGCTTAGGCAAGGCTTGCGAGCTTTGCGCACAGGAAATGGAAAGCGAAGCAAAACGCTTATCAACGCTGCGCGACAAACTGGAAACAGCTTTAACGCAGTTAGAAGAAAGCTATGTAAACGGTAATGTTGAACATCGCTTGCCACATGTGGCTAATATCAGCTTTAAATATGTTGAGGGCGAAGGTTTGATGATGGCGATGAAAGATTTGGCGGTATCTTCCGGATCTGCCTGTACATCAGCATCATTAGAGCCATCTTACGTATTGAAAAGTTTAGGTTTGTCTGATGATTTGGCACACTCTTCGATACGTTTTGGATTAGGTAGATTTACTACCGAAGAAGAAGTTGACTACGCGGTCGAGGTAACTAAAAACTCTGTTAACCATTTACGCGAGCTTTCACCGCTTTGGGAAATGTTTAAAGAGGGTATAGACCTTAACTCGATTGAGTGGGCAGAACATTAACAAATGTGCAAATATGCAGATGTGCGAATGTGCAGATGCAAAAAATATATTAATTGGAGCTAATGATACAAGAACATTCACTCACTCACTAATTCAAACAGCAAAGAAAATGGCATATTCAGATAAAGTAATTGATCATTACACCAATCCACGTAACGTTGGTACCCTGGACAAAAGCAGTCATAAGGTAGGTACCGGCCTGGTTGGTGCACCAGAATGCGGCGACGTAATGCGCCTGCAAATTGAGGTTGGCGATGATAACATCATTACCGATGCTAAATTTAAAACCTTCGGTTGCGGCTCGGCAATTGCCTCATCCTCGTTAGCTACCGAGTGGTTAAAAGGTAAAACAATTGACGATGCAATGAAAATTGACAATATGGATATTGTTGAAGAATTAGCATTGCCGCCGGTAAAAATTCACTGCTCAGTTTTAGCAGAGGATGCAATTAAAGCTGCTATCAACGATTTCCGCGTTAAAAATGGCCTGGAAGCGATTGAAAGCGAAAAAACGCACCACTAATTAGAATCAAGAGACAAGAGTCAAGATTTTTTTGAAGTAATGTCTATTTCTGTCTTGATTCTTGCTTCTTGATACTAAAAAGGCTCTTGATCCTAAAAGAAATGGTAACGATAACTGATAAAGCGAAAAGTAAAATAGAACACCTGATGCAGGATTCGGGCATGGATAGCTCTTATTTTCTGCGGGTGTCTGTGCAGGGTGGCGGATGCTCAGGGTTATCATATAACCTCGACTTTGACAACGAAGAGAAAAAGGGCGACCAATTTTTCGAAGACAAAGGCATACGCATGGCGCTGGACATGAAATCATTCCTGTACCTGGCAGGTACCGAACTTGATTTTTCTGATGGATTGAACGGCAAAGGTTTCAACTTTCATAACCCTAATGCCAGCCGTACTTGCGGCTGCGGCGAAAGCTTTTCGGTATAATATATTGAGTCATTTCGCAGATTTGCTGCTGACTTCGCAGATCGATATTAATTGCGCCGGCCTTGGTTCACAGGGTCGGCGTCTTTTTTTATACCCATCGGTCAAATCAAAATATCGTCAACAAAAAGCTGTAAAATCACCACATTAAATCTCTGAAATCAAAAAAATCAATGAAATCGTGTTAGCTTTGCTACAATAATCAACCAATTATTAAACAATGACCTTAGCTAACGAGCGCACTACTGTACCCAGCCTCATCCGTTATCTCGTAAAAAACATCCATCCTGATACTCATACTTTTTTAAGCCATAAGGTTGGCGATACCTGGGTTGACATTACCTATCGCGAGGCGCTGGATAAAATAGACGCTATATCGGCCTGGTTTATTGATATCGGTATTCAAAAAGGCGACCGCCTGGCGCTGATCATGGAGAACAGCCCGGATTATATTTATTATGACCAGGCGCTACAGCAAATTGGCGGCGTAAATACCTCCATCTACCCTACCCTTTCAGAAACTGAGATTGAATATATCCTGAATGATTCAGGCGCGCGCACCATTATCTGTGGTAACCCGTTCCTGCTCCGCAAAGTATTGAAAGTGGCTAACAACTGCCCTGCGCTCATACGTATTATACCCGCTTTTGACGATTTTGAGAAATATTTAGAGAAACAGAATCTTAATGCCGGGGTGATAGGCTTAAAAGAACTGATTAAGGAGGGTGCTACACAGGTGGGTAAACATCAGTCGGCCATTAATAGTGCGCGTGAGGCTATATTACCGTCAGATCTTTCTTGCCTGATCTATACATCAGGTACCACCGGCACTCCGAAGGGGGTTATGCTTACGCACCATAATTTGGTCGAGAACGTTCGCGTTTGTTTGATACAGATCCCCATCATCGAAAAGACGGATACCTTTCTGTCATTTCTGCCACTGTCGCACGTATTTGAGCGTACTGCAACTTACCACGTTTGTTTATATGCGGGCGCCAAGATAGCCTTTGCGCAAAGCCTGGAGCTTTTGGCTAAGAACATGGCCGAGGTTAAACCAAACGTCATGAATTGCGTTCCGCGCCTGCTGGAACGTATCCACGACCGCGCCATGAAGAACGGTACCAGCGGCGGCGGATTAAAACCA
>DATCXS010000132.1:0-8069 GCA_036565645.1 Mucilaginibacter sp. | reverse complement strand
CGCCAGGTAATCCCGGGTAGCCACACAGTTAAAGGGAATACCGTTATAGGAGATAAGGTATTGTTGTTTGTGGATAAAGAAAAAGCAGGATATCTGTTTGATAAAAATACGCTGAAGCCAATGGGGCAGTTTATTCGTGGTGCAGGTGCAACCGGCTGGGGCGCCACTACCGACGGTAAAAAAATATACTTTGACGATGGTCGTAACCGCATCTGGGAAATGGATAAGGATAACTACAAACAATTAGGCTATATAGATGTATTTGACCAGGAATCTGCCGTAAACCTGATTAACGAGCTTGAATATGTCGATGGTGAAATTTACGCTAATGTTTATGGTTATGATACCATTGTTATTATTGATCCTAAAACCGGTGCTGTAAATCAAGCCATAAACCTGATGAATCTTTGGCCTTTTAAAGAGCGCCCTAAGAAATTTAATAATGAAGATAACGTAATCAACGGTATAGCCTATGATGCTCAGGGCAAGCGCCTCTTTGTAACAGGCAGACATTGGTCATGGATATTCGAGATAGAAGTTTCGAAGCATTTGCCCCAAGGCATAGCTGCACCCGAGCCGGCGCCGCAACATTAATATCTAAAACAAGAAAGCCGCTTTAATGAAGCGGCTTTCTTGTTTTAGATATTCACTGTTTCCCAGCCATAGTGTCTCATAAATTCATCCACTTCTTGAGCAAATGATTTTGTAGCATGGTGTTTTTCCTGATTTTTAATATAACTAACCACTTGGTTTAATTGCGACTCACTTACAGAGACTGCAAAGTAATCGTCTTGCCATGAAAATTTGCTTGGTGTGAAACCTTGTTGATTAATCCAAAATGAAGATTCGCCTTTCAATAGCTGAACTATCTTAGCAACGTTTTGATCTTTCCCCAACGATAGCAGACAATGAATGTGATCGGTATAACCGTTAATTGCTTGCAGAAAAATGTCTTTTTCAAGGCAATTATGAGCAATATGTTTAAATACATCATACCTGAAATGATCTTTTAATAATGGTTCGCGATTTTTCGCGGCAAATACAAGGTGTATCCAAATCCTTACATATGACATTGTGATAGCTTAGTTTATTTAAGCAATATAGGATTTTATCTGATCATTAATAATGTAGTTTACTGGCATATGGTCAAGGGTTTGGCTAAAGCCATATTATAATGTTTGCTGTCCGCCCCATAAATGGGACGGCAATGAATTAAATGGGATGGAAATAAGTTTGAAATAATACTGAAAAAAGACCTTTGTTCATTGCGGTTGGCTTTAGCCAACAGAATTAGAAAGAAACTATTTGATTTAGTCAAACCCCCGATACAGGTAAAACCACTGACAGACCATCTGAAATTCACTGCCATTGGCTATAGCCAACGGAACGAAGGAAAAGCTAGCCACCCCCCCTCCGATACAGGTAAACACCACAGACCATCTGAAATTCATTGCCGTTGGCTTTAGCCAACGGGATTAAGGAAAAGCTATTTGGCTTTAGCCAAACATCGTTGCAGGTCTAATCAGTTGCTATAGCCATCTGATTAAAGATAGTTTATTGTATTACTAAACAAAAAGCGCCTTGCGTTTAAACAAGGCGCTTATCTGAATTAAATCTCTTATCTCCAGGCTTTATACTGATTAATCAGCCCGTTAGTTGATGAATCGTGCGAGCTGATCTCGTCGTTGTTTTTCAGTTCAGGTAATATCTTACCGGCTAATTGTTTGCCCAGTTCAACTCCCCATTGGTCAAAGCTGTAGATGTTCCAGATAATGCCTTGAACAAATATCTTATGTTCATACATGGCAATCAACGAACCTAAGGTACGCGGAGTGATCTTTTTAACCAGGATAGAGTTAGTTGGCCGGTTACCTTCAAACTCTTTAAACGGCGCCAGCTTTTCAATTTCTGCGGGCGACTTACCGGCTTTTTGCAGTTCGGCAACTACTTCCTCATGGGTTTTGCCATTCATCAACGCCTCAGTTTGGGCGAAGAAGTTTGAAAGCAGCATAGCATGGTGCTCGCCCAGCGGATTGTGTGATTGCGCCGGCGCAATGAAATCGCAGGGAATCAATTTGGTACCCTGGTGTATTAATTGATAAAACGCATGCTGGCCGTTAGTACCCGGTTCGCCCCAGATGATAGGGCCGGTTGAGTAGTCAACATCGTTGCCATTCCGGTCGACATGTTTACCGTTACTTTCCATATCACCTTGTTGGAAATAAGCTGCAAACCGATGCATGTATTGGTCGTATGGTAAAATGGCGTTGGTTTCTGCTTCAAAGAAGTTGTTATACCAGATGCCCACCAAAGCCAATATGGTTGGCAGATTCTCATTCAAGTCGGCAGATTTAAAGTGATTGTCTATGGCATGCGCACCGCCCAATAGCTCGGTAAAATTATCAAAGCCAACGCTCAGGACAATTGACAAACCAATGGCGCTCCACAACGAATAACGTCCACCTACCCAATCCCAAAACTCGAACATGTTTTTGGTGTCGATACCAAATTTAGCAACACCTTCTGAATTGGTTGACAACGCAACGAAATGCTTAGCCACCTCCTCATCCTTACCACCGCTTTTGATGAACCAGTCGCGCGCGCTGTGGGCGTTTGCCATAGTTTCCTGGGTGGTAAAGGTTTTTGATGCGATCAGGAACAGCGTAGTCTCGGCATTCAAATCTTTTAGCGTCTCAACAATTTGCGTAGCATCTACATTAGATACAAAGTGCATGTTCAGGTGATTCTTATAATGTTTAAGCGCTTCGGTAACCATTACCGGGCCCAGGTCAGAGCCACCTATACCGATGTTCACCACGTCGGTAATTGCCTTGCCGGTATAGCCTTTCCATGAACCTGAAATAATAGCCTCGCTAAAGTCTTTCATCTGGTTCAGCACACGGTTTACATCAGGCATTACGTCTTTGCCATCAACTAAAATTGGAGTATTACTTTGGTTGCGCAAAGCGATATGCAACACTGGGCGGCCCTCGGTGACGTTGATCACCTCGCCGCTGAACATAGCTTTTATTGCATCATTTAGCCTACACTCTTTAGCCAGTTGTATTAATAAAGCTATAGTTTCGTCTGTGATGCGGTTTTTTGAATAATCCAGTAAAATTTCCTCAAAATGCAAAGAAAATTTAGCAAAGCGTTCACTATCAGTATCAAATAGCCCTTTTAAGCTTAGTGAAACGACATCGATATAATGGTCGGCTAAATATTTGTACGATTGAGTTGTTGTGAAGTTAATGTTTGGCAGCATAATTGGTTATATTTTATAAACAAAAATAGAATTTAATATCAACGTGCATATTAAATTTTAAACTAATGACATTAGTGTTATTTCAACACCATCGAGTCTGCCTTTGTTTTAATTTCATTGAATTGTAATATTATTAATGATATAAAAGTTTTTATATTATTTTAAGAATTTTTATTGAATATATTTGCGTTGTTGATAATGAAATAAGATATCTATCGACAAATTGTTAATCGGACTTTAAAAATTGATTTATCATGTTTGAAAAACTTTTTTTGCTTGTAAAAAATAACGCCGGAGCGGCAGTTGTTAACAATCCAATCATCCCCGTAAAATATCATGAAGCGGTGATTAATGAAGCATCAAGCTCCATCATCGAAGTATTGAAGGGCCAGATGGAAAATGGAAAGCTAAAAGACATGATCAAGTATTTTCAGCATCCGGGCATTTACAATAATCCGCTCATTAACACAACGGTAAATAAGTTTGCCAATAAACTGAATAACTATTACGGCATCGAGCCAAACGAGGCACAGCGGATAGCTAAAGATCTGATACCGCCGGTAATGCGGAAAATTATGGAACAGTCAGGTCAGCAAAACGCGGACTTTACCCTCAGCAAACTGCTGTCGCTGTTGAGCGGCAACTGCAATTATGATATGAATAATTTGCTGGGCCAGTTGACGGTCGCCTAACATTAAATAAAATTTTAAGGAGCCTGCTTGTATTAATGAGCGGGCTTTTTCTTTGCAACGAAAATAAACACACCTTTCTGCATCTCAAAAGGGAATCCCGCCGCCCTATGCTTTTTTTAAAAAGCGATTTCCCTGCTTCCCGCCAGGATTTAAGCTGGGGCCAAATCGCCACATTTTCCTATATTTGCCCCATGACTAAAGAACAGGTCCAGGATTTAAGGGATAGATTAATTTCCCTGAGGAGGCATCTTTGACATCGACAAGAAGCTCGATGCATTACAAAAGGAGCAAGAGATAACCGTCGGCCCAAATTTTTGGGACCACCCCAAAGAGGCCGAGAAGGTGTTAGCTTCTATCAAAACAAAAAAAGTTTGGACAGATGAGTATCAGCGCGTATCGTCAGTGATTGATGATACTGGTGTTTTATTTGAATTTTTTCAGGCGGGCGACGCTACCGAGGCCGAAATGCAGGAACAATTTAACATGGCTGTAAAAGCGGTTGAAGACCTGGAGTTTAAAAATATGCTCTCGGCCGAGGAAGATCAGCTTAACGCCGTATTGCAGATCACTGCCGGTGCCGGTGGTACCGAAAGCTGTGACTGGGCCGGTATGCTTATGCGGATGTATGTGATGTGGGGCGAAAAGAACGGCTACAAAGTTTCTGAACAGGATTTCCAGGAAGGCGACGTTGCCGGTGTTAAAACCGTAACCCTGCAGTTTGAGGGCGAATTTGCCTACGGATACCTGAAAGGCGAAAACGGTGTCCACCGCCTGGTGCGCATCTCACCGTTCGACTCGAACGCTAAGCGCCATACCTCATTTGCTTCGGTTTATGTTTATCCTTTAGTGGATGATACTATTGAGATCGAGATCAATCCGGCCGATGTGGAGTTTGAAACCTTCCGCTCGGGTGGTGCCGGCGGGCAAAACGTAAATAAGGTGGAAACCGCCGTGCGTTTATATCACAAGCCATCAGGTATCATTATCAAAAACCAGGAGTCGCGCTCGCAATTGCAGAATAAGGAGAACGCCATGCGCCTGTTAAAATCGCAATTATACGAGATAGAGATGCGCAAACGAATGGAAGAAGTGAACCGCATAGAAGGCAATAAAAAGAAAATAGAGTGGGGATCGCAGATACGCAACTATGTACTGCATCCATACAAACTGGTTAAGGACCTGCGCACCGACCACGAAACTTCAAATGCCGCTGCCGTGCTGGATGGCGATCTGGACGAGTTCCTGAAAGCTTATTTGATGGAGTTTGGGGGGAGTAAGTAAGCTATTGACTAAACGAGATTTAAGGCCGTGTTGTTAACCAACATGGCCTTTTTGTTTGGCCTAAGCAGCAGATGATCCGCGCGTGAATGTGTATCAATTTGGATCAGTTGGATCACTTTTAAAATGTAAGTTATTGTTATTCAGGTGTTTGTGATTTTTTTTATTTGAATGGTGGATCAGTTTGGATCACCAAAAATGACTTTTACGTCATTTTTTTGGATCAGATTTGGATCGGTTAGAAAAATAGCTTTCTATTACTTAGCGATTAAATGCCTCTTGAGGATTCGCCAAATTCTCGCCCAAATTTGCCGTTTGCTCAGTGGGGGTTGAAAATTGTATTTGCGTGATAGATATTTAGATTAAATATTAACTTTAGAAAAACCTAATAAGCCTATGTTAACCGCCAGATCACTTTTTATTACCCTTGCTGCTACCTTGCTGCTCTTTTGCCACGCAGTTAAAGCACAAATCGAAAAACAGGTTAAGTTGCCAACTATAAACGCCAAAAAGCGGGCAACCGTAACTTTCGATTTGCAAAAGGTTTATGGTATGGGCCCCTCAGGGAATACGAGCATTGGCATAGGCAGTTATGACGGTTTTGGCGGCAACGAGGAGGTAAAGGGTTATCCTCAATTAAAAAATAAACCTACCGGTTTGCATGATGTCAAGGAATATTGCTACATGCTTGACCATTATCAATTCTTTTGGCAAACCTATCTGAAGGGCATTTACAGTAAAGCATACTTCCTTGATAAGGTAAAGGAGCAACGCTGGCATCTGGAAGACACGACAATACTTTCAAGAACGCCCCTCAAATGTTACATCTCGGTGCTAACCGGTTTTAACAAAGCTAATGAGATGGTATATGTGATTGATGCCAACCAGAATCAGGATTTTGGAGATGATGTTTTAAGGGCTGTGCCAAGCCGCTCGCAAAAAGATTTTGAGGACGAGTCTTTGGCGGTGCCTGTGCTTGTCGAATATACAGCAGGCAAACAGATCAGGCACGAAAATATTTTGATTCTGCCTACCTATGATTCTTATGCAAGTTCGAGGGGGGGCAGACCGGAAGTGAGTTTTATATTTCCCGAGTTTAAGTATGCCCGGTTTAATTATAAAGGGCAGCCTTATTTCATTTGCACCAGCTCGGTATACGGCGATCCGCAATCAATTTATGTGATGCCCGACAGGCCCAATTTTAGCAGCGCACCACAGGGTGGCCGTGTCGCTGTCGGTCAATATGTTCATGTTGGCGATAGTGAGTTTGGGTTCATTAAAACTACCGAAAACGGTAACAAGATCACTATGACTGTTGATGATATTAAAGAATTTGCACAATCAACTGTAATAGCCCAAGCGCCAAAAAATATTAAAAGCAAGCCGCCAGGTAATCCAAACGTGGTTTCCAATCAAATTGGTTTTAAGGCGCCTGAAATTAAGGGCAATAACATGAATACGGCTGCGAAAAATGTGTCAGCGATTTCACTGGCCGACCTAAAGGGTAAGTATGTGTTCGTTGATTTTTGGGGCACCTTTTGCGGGCCTTGCATTGCCGAGTTTCCATACATTAAAAAGGTTTATGAAAAATATGACCGCAGTAAACTGGAAGTGATAGGCGTACTGGACGAACGTGACGAAACCGTTACACACAACTTGATAAATGAAGGTAAACTGGTGTGGCCTAATATGGTGCTAACTCCCAATAGCCCTTTATTTAAAACTTACCATATATATAGTTTTCCGTCATCGTACTTAATAAACCCTGAGGGTATTATTATAGCGGTAAACCTGCGTGGCGAGGAGTTGGCCGATAAGTTAAAATCGCTTATAAAAGATTAATACTTTGAAAAGGTCCGTAATACTTTTATTGCTCGGATGCCTGATAAGTGTGCGGGCACAAAGTCAATCTCTGCATGCAGGTATGCATTATCCAGATGAGCAGTTTGGTAATGCTATTTACTTTGATGCATTGCCTGATAGCCATAATGTTTTATTTGGAAACATCATACGCGGCATATATGTGCCCGACGATGCTGTATACCGGATATTTAGCAAGGATGTATCAACGCAAAAGCTTTCTTCGTCTATAGCGCTGGGTATAAAACTTGATCCTAAACTTTCCTTTTACGCGTTAGCTCCTGTACAATCATTTTCCAGAACCTTCCCGGCTTTTCGCCTCAAAGGTAAATCGGCGGCTATCGTCATAGCAATGGGAATCAATAAAAGTAACGTAAATAGCTACCGATACCGCGTGGTATTGAATGATAGTGTAGAAATTATCCATTGGTCTCCAATTCCCAAATTGGAGCAGCAATATGGTGCGAAAGTGCCTTACGGATTTATAGGAAATTTCAATTATTCTGGCAAGCGGGCTCTGATTGAAGTGATGAATATTGATGACTATAACCTCAGGTCGGGAGCTGTTTTTGATTGGCGAAAAGATTTCAAGCCTTTTGTGTTTGCCGTAATCGGAAATGCCAGCCCCCAAAAATCTAACCAAACTATTGATTTTAATGTCAAAAAAGATACTGTAACCCGAAAAGTATTGAAAATTAATTGTGTGCAGGGTACAACAGGAAGCTTGTCGCTGTATTTAAGGCAGCATCCCGGTATTGCTTATGCGTCCTCAATAACCCGCGAAGAAAACGGGAAATTGCTTTACTCTGCCCAGGGCGAACCAGAGGATATAGAGGGCGCTATCAAGTTTAATGTGGATACGCTTACGGCAGGTAAATATAAGTTAACCATCTATCCAAAGGTGGAGGGGCATATGTCTATACCAGGACAGGATGTCAACGTTGAATTAAATTTAACGCCGCCGCCTAAGTCTA
>DATCXS010000215.1:0-5015 GCA_036565645.1 Mucilaginibacter sp. | reverse complement strand
TATTTGAAACCAGTAAAAGCAGCGATGCTGCCGTAGTTGGCCTGAAATCGGCCCTGAGTGCATTATAAATTTTGAAAAAAGGTATAGCGACGGTTTTTACATCCCGTCGCTATACATCCTTACTTTAAAGTATCGGAAATTATGAGTTTCATAATTTTTTACGCTTGCCGATCTTTTAGGCCACATCATCGCCATTTTATAGAATAAAAATCGTTTATTAGCTGATGAAACAGGCAATTGCCAACAGATTTTTTTGGCTATTACTGCAAAAATAATTTGAGTGCAGGAGCCGAATCGATATAGTATATGGAAGAGAACACGACAGACCCCGAATTAGAATTGAATAAAACAGCCGTCGAAGAAGAAGCATTTCAGCATGTAAACAATCCGATAATCGGCTTAAAACCCATCATAAAAAAATACCTTGGCGTACCTACGCAAGCTGACCAGATAGCTAATAAGTTTTTCTTTACCGACGGCGAAGCTAAAGTTGAAATAGTTGTTGTTACTGACGAGATTATCCGTGTGAGGTTAGCTCCGCACGGTGTTTTCCTGGAAGAGTTTTCGTACGGTGTGCCTAAACTAACTCCAAGAGCTACGGATTTTACCTTGTTTGAGAATGAGACCGAATTTCGGGTATCTACCGGTATTGTAAATTGCCACATTCGTAAAGCAGATTTCTTTATTTCTTTTTCTGATGCTGATGACAAGGTTACCAGTATGGATGCCGTACCCATGCACTGGGAAGAGAACGTGGCGTTTGGTGGTTACTATGTCTTTTGTACTAAGGTTTGCTTACCCGATGAGGCTTTTTTCGGTTTAGGAGATAAACCTACCGAATTAAACCTGAGAGGTAAACGTTTTGTGAACTGGAACACGGATGCTTACTCCTTCCAGTGGAACCAGGACCCCATTTACCGTACCATTCCTTTTTACATCAGTATCAATGATGGTATATCGCATGGTATTTTCTTTGATAATACTTTTAAATCGCACTTTGACTTTGGCTCTGAAGAGAAAGACAAAACCAGTTTCTGGGCCGATGGCGGCGAATTGCAATATTATTATATCCACGGTCCGCATATGATGGATGTGGTTAAAAACTACCATACACTAACGGGTACGCACCCTATGCCTCCGCTTTGGGCTTTGGGTTACCACCAGTGCCGCTGGAGCTACTATCCCGAGTCTAAAGTCAAGAAGGTTGCCAGCACTTTCCGCCAGGAGCAGATCCCTTGCGATGGTATCTATCTGGATATCGATTACATGGATGGCTACCGCTGCTTTACCTGGAACCAAAAATATTTTCCCGATCCTAAGAAAATGATAAAGGAGCTAGCTGATGACGGTTTTAAAACTGTAGTGATCATTGACCCGGGTATTCGTGTGGATGATAATTACTGGGTATTTAAAGAAGGTAAGGAGAAACGTTATTTCTGCCGCCGAAGCGATGATTATTTTATGGAGGGTCATGTATGGCCGGGCCGTTGCCAGTTCCCTGACTTTACCAACCCTGAGGTGCGCGAGTGGTGGGGCGGTTTATTTGAGGGCTTAGTTGAAGCAGGCGTTGCAGGTGTCTGGAACGATATGAACGAGCCTGCTGTATTTGGTACCAGTACTTTCCCTGATGATGTCCGTCATCAATATGATGGTTATCGCGGTTCGCACCGTAAGGCGCATAATGTTTATGGGATGCAGATGGTGCGCGCTACTTACGAGGGTTTGCGCAACATTATGAAAAATAAGCGTCCGTTTACCATTACCCGTGCGGGATATTCGGGTGTGCAGCGGTATTCATCTGTCTGGACAGGGGATAACGTGGCTACCTGGGAGCATTTGAAACTGGGTAATATTCAACTGCAACGTTTGTCCATGTCGGGTATTCCGTTCTGCGGTACTGATATTGGCGGCTTTAGCGGTGAGCCTGACGGCGAACTGTTTACCCGCTGGATCCAGTTGGGCACCTTCTCGCCGTTTATGCGCGCGCATTCGGCCGGCGATACCAAAGAACGCGAGCCGTGGAGCTTTGGCGAGCCATACACTTCTATCAACCGTAAATTTATTGAGTTGCGTTATAAATTACTGCCCTACCTGTACTCAACCTTTTGGGAGCATCACCGTTATGGCTTTCCTATTTTGAGGCCCATTGTGATGCAGGAGCAGATAGAGTCTGATAATTATTTCCGCCAGGACGAGTTTACTTATGGCGATAAGATACTGATCTGCCCGGTACTTGAGCCTGGTCAGAAAAGCCGGCGTGTGTACCTGCCAACCGGTACCTGGTATAATTTCTGGACGCTTGAAGTAGTGGAAGGTGGTAAGGAAGTTGAAGTACAAACCCCGCTGGAAACCATCCCGATCTTTATTAAAGCGGGCGCAGTTATACCTGAATATCCGATACAGCAGTATGTTGGCGAAAAGGAAATTGAAGAGGTTAAACTGAATGTTTATTTTGCGGAGCATGAAGTTAACTCATTCTTTTTTGAGGATTACGGCGAAACCTTTGCTTACGAGCAGGACATTTACTCCGAGAAAAAATTTGTGACTAACGGCAGTGCTGCCGGTATGACCTTGCAACAGAGCATGGAAGGTTTATATACGCCACGGTATGAAACGTATGCTTTCAGTATATCGGGTCTGCCATTTAAACCATCAAAAATAAATGTCGATGGCAAGCCGTTTACTGATTTTGCAATGAGGGCCGATAAAGTACTTGAATTTAAATACAACAAAAAATTCAAAAAGATCGAGATCAGTAAGTAAACCGGTCATTGATTCTGATATAAGCCTTGCCGGTTAAAAACCAGCGAGGCTTTTTCTCGTGTTCCGCAGGGTCCTCTTTAGAGAGACCCGCGGAGACACGAAATGATAAGAGGTGGCTGTCACCCTGAGGCACTCGAAGGGTGAGCGTAAAGGCCTTTGTCCACATGCTTCGAGTACGCCAGCATGACACTCTTTTTAATCTTCCGAACACTCATAATTATAAATCCGGACTAACATCGTGCAGCCCACTGCGATGTTATTTATTGCCCCAACAAACAATAATGATATATTTGATTGTTATCACTAAACTCATTAAATTGATTGAGTTTATCTAATGGCCCGACAGGGCATCCATCATGGCAAAAAAGACCACAATTACCCAACCTGAATCTGCTGAGGCAAAACCTGAAAAAACTGACAGTACCAAAGTCGTAAAAGAAAAGAATACTAAAGAAAAAGCCCCGGCAAAGCCAAAGACTGTTAAAAAGGGTGCCAAATCTGAATCAATGGTCAAGCATGCTGAACAATTAAATGATGTGCGCAGGGTTATACCCTATAGCCGTTTTTCTGATTTTGATATCGCGCTGTTTCAGTCGGGCAAACATTATAAGCTGTACGAAAAATTAGGATCGCATGTGATTGAGCACAATGGGGTAGTGGGTACTTATTTTGCCGTTTGGGCGCCAAATGCACAATATGTTTCGGTTATAGCCAACTTTAACGGCTGGGATCGCGGATCGCACCCTTTATATAACCGTTGGGATGGTTCAGGTATTTGGGAAGGGTATATTCCCAATGTAGGTAACGGCGAGATCTATAAATATTTTATCAACTCATTAACCGGCGAGGACCTGGAAAAAAGCGATCCGTTTGCTTTGCGTTGGGAGGTGCCGCCGCTAACCGGCTCTATTGTAGCTGATACCTATTATGAGTGGGCCGATAGCAAATGGATGACCAGCCGCCATGAGCACAATGCGCTGGATAAACCTTATTCGGTTTATGAAGTGCACCTGGGTTCGTGGGCGCGCGACTGGGATAATCCGGATGAATTTTATAGTTACGAGCAATTAGCTGACATGCTGGTGCCCTATGTGCGCGACATGGGCTTTACCCACGTAGAGTTTATGCCGATCATGGAGCATCCGTACTATCCAAGCTGGGGCTATCAGGTGAGCGGTTATTATGCGGCTTCATCACGTTACGGCACACCGCAGCAATTGATGCACCTGATAGAACGCTTCCACCAGGAAGGTATAGGGGTGATATTGGACTGGGTGCCGTCGCATTTCCCGGGCGACGCGATGGCCTTATATAATTTTGACGGTACGCATTTGTATGAACATGAAGATCCGCGAAAAGGCTTTCATCCTGACTGGAAATCATATATTTTTAATTACGGCCGTAACGAGGTCCGCGCTTTCCTGATCAGCAATGCCATTTTCTGGTTAGATCGTTACCATATAGATGGTCTGCGTGTGGATGCGGTAGCATCTATGCTTTACCTGGACTACTCGCGCAAGCACGGCGAGTGGGAGCCTAATAGGTATGGTGGTAATGAAAACCTGGAAGCAATATCTTTCCTGAAAGAATTTAATGAGGCGGTTTACAGCCATTTCCCTAACGTACAAACTATCGCCGAGGAGTCGACCTCATTTACCGGCGTAAGCCGCCCTGTGTTTTTGGGCGGATTAGGTTTTGGCATGAAATGGATGATGGGCTGGATGCACGATACGCTGAAGTATTTTGCCGAAGATCCGATCAACCGGAAATATCATCACAATCAGTTAACCTTTAGCTTAATTTACGCTTTCACCGAAAACTTTATGCTGCCTTTCTCGCACGATGAGGTGGTATATGGCAAAGGCGCTATGCTGCGCAAAATGCCCGGCGATGAATGGCAGCAATTTGCCAACCTGCGCCTGGTGTACAGCTATATGTTTACCCATCCCGGCACCAAGCTGTTATTTATGGGCTGCGAGTTTGGCCAGGGCGAAGAGTGGAACTACCAGACTGCCTTACAGTGGCACCTGACTGATTATCCAAATCATAAAGGCATCAGCGAAACGGTAAAAGCCCTGAACGGCCTGTACCGCTCAGAGCCGGCGCTGTATGAAAAGGCATTCTCGCCCGACGGGTTTGAATGGATAGACGGGGGTAACGCGCACGACTCGGTAGTGGCTTACATGCGCAAGGGTAACAATCCCGAAAATGACCTGTTAGTGGTGCTGAACATGACACCGGTAACCCGCCAT
>DATCXS010000008.1:0-11575 GCA_036565645.1 Mucilaginibacter sp. | reverse complement strand
AACCGCCATAATTACCTGATGACTTGGCGAAGCCCATACCGCCTTCGGCAGAGCGGGTATAATGTGTTTCGATTTTAACTCTTAACGGTTTGGTAAAGTAAGGGCCAACCGGGCAAAGTAAAACCATGTATTTATAGGTTTTTGATGGCGCCACGCCCAAATACTGGTCGGTAGCGAACATAAATGGCCTGATGTATAAAGAGTGACCGGCTGCGTTTGGGATCCAGTCGCGGTCAATGTCCACAATAGCTGCCAGGCTTTGCAGAAAGACATCCTCGGGCATAGTCGGCATACACAAACGCTCGGCCGATTTATTAAAGCGAACCGCATTTTTATCCGGACGGAAGATAGAAACCTTACCGTCAGTATGTTTGTAAGCTTTTATGCCTTCAAAAAATGATTGGCCATAGTGTAAAGCAGAAATACCAGGACTGACCGCAATTTCGCCATAAGGAACAATTTCAAAATTTTTCCATTCGCCATCGCTATAGTCAGCAACCAGCATGTGGTCAGAAAAAGTGCGTCCAAAAACCAGGTTGCTAAAGTCGGTTTCTGCTAAACGCGACTTGGTTGTCCTGGTGATTTTAATGTCCAAAGTATCAGTCATTTCTCTTTGCGTATTTTATTATATTTCAGGGCCTGCAATTTACCTAATTTACCGTGGGTTTAGCAAAACGATTTTAAATTTGTTATGCATGCATTGTATTTCATTGCATAGCTGTGACATTATACGGATTGTACCGCTCATAAGGTTTTAAGCCAGGTTTAAGTTTTGGTAGTAGGTGCTTCCTACGGGCAGTACGGACCTGTTTATGGTAATTTGATGCCGTTCAATTTTGTCGATCTTATCAATAGCTGCTATAAATGAGCGATGTATGCGAATAAACTGGTCGGCCGGAAGCAGGTGCCCCACCTCGGTGATCGTCATACGCGATAAGAAGGTTTTGTCTTTTAAAACAAAGTTGACATAGTTGCCGGTGGCTTCAAGATAACAGATATCACCAAAATTTATTTTTACCTGCTCATATCCGGTTTTTAAAAACAGATAATCTTTTTTGTCGGCTGCACCTCTCAGCGTTATTATTTCATTTGCTTTGTTGCAGGCTTTCAGGAACCTGGCGAACGAGAAAGGTTTTAACAGATAATCTACCGCATCTAACTCAAAGCTTTCAACAGCATGTTCGGAGTATGCTGTAGTAAATATAACGAGCGGCTTTTTACTTAAGCTGTTTAATAGTTCGATGCCGCTGATGTCGGGCATTTTTATATCCAGAAACAACACATCAACAGGTTGTTTTTGCAGATAAACGATCGCTTCAAAAGCATTAGTGAAACAAGTAAGCAGATCAATATACGGCACCTTACCGGCATGCGACCGTACAACTTCTAATGCCAGCGGCTCATCATCAATAGCAATTGCGGTTAGCATATCAATCAGTGTTTTAAACCAGCTATTTTTCGATTGATGGCACGATTATATAGGCTGGCCGGGAATTTTCGTTTATAATCTTTTGCCAGTTTATCAGCCAGTACTTTATTATCATTATTAGCCGCCATACTGATCTGTAAATATCCTAACTGCTCGACAACAGCATTAGGCAAAAACCGGGTTGCGCCCAGCCAGCGCATGTAGAGTTCTCCATACCGGGCTTTAAATGCATTAAAAGCGGTTATGGTTATCCCATAGCCAGGCATAAGCTGGTTGGGTTTAATATTTTGAGCTTTAACCTTTATCGCTGATTTGGTTTGTTTATACCAAAGGTAATTATTGGCAAATATGTAGTACTGCGGCCCTGCCGGGAATACTTCAGGTTTTGGGGTAACTTTGTCAAATACGCCCACAAGCAGATTGATTAGCTTTTCGGGGGGGTGCCCGTCAAACAAAACCAACTCGTGTAAATTGTTGTAAACGGAGTACCGTAACTCTGACGCTATAAGTTTTTTATCCTTTGGATTAATAGATGACCGGTTAACCATATCAATTTTTTTATCGCGCATAGCAAAGTATGGTGTTAACAATCTATTGTTCAGTTTTGCCGGGTTCAAACTGGTATAGGCTCCGTCATTTTGCAGGAAAAAAGGATATTCTTCAATATTAACAGCCAGCAAAACGGCGTTTTCGGCTAACGCAGTTCCGGCAATTGGCCTAAAGCTTTTTTCGTTTTCGCTTAATTCAACACGCAGGCTTTTACCCCTATTCAATAATATTAAATGGAAGTTTTGCTGAAATATCAGGTCGGCAAACTTTTGACCTTTAATGGGCAGGGTGATGGAAAACGAGCCGTTTTTAGCAACCGGTATTTTGATGGAGTTGGCCTCGTCATAACTATACACTTGCGGAATATTAATTTTAAGATCGGCATGGCCGGTGTAGTGTTTAATGGTGCCGCTAAGCTTAAACTGGGCCCATAAATTAATACTGCTGCAAACAAGAATTAGAAGGATTAAAAGTCTTTTCATTTACCGTTGTGATGATTGTTCAATGATAGCGATTTCTCCTGTCAGGTTTATCACCAAATGAACAAAAAACTCTTTCATGCTTTCGTGTATTACCAGTTCGTGTTCATGGGTATATAACAAGTTCAATCGTTGCGCAACATTTTCCAGGCCGATACCGTGATTGTTACGTTCGGGGTCTGCATCTTTTTTGGTGTGGGTGCTGTTGTGGATGTCAAAATAAAGGCGGTTATCTTCGGTGTGCAGACTGATCCTGATGTACGATGCTTCCTGCAGGCTGATGCCATGCTTGAAGGCATTTTCTACAAAAGGTATCAGCAGCATAGGGGCAATGAGCAGATAGTTATGCTGTTCTTCAATATTTACCTCTATCACTATATCGGGCGATGTTTGTACGCGCAGCTTTTGCAGATCAACATAATTTGTAAGATATTCTACCTCGCGCGTAAGCGGAATTTTATCCTGCATGTTTTCCTGCAGCATAAAGCGCATCATATCGCCCAGCTTTTGGATACCTTCTGAAGTGCGGGTTGCCTGCTCTTGCAAGGACGTGGCGTAAAGTGTATTTAGTGCATTAAATAAAAAATGCGGATTGATCTGTGAGCGAAGAAAGCCTAAGTCGGCAGATGATTTGCCAAGCTCCGTTTTTAGTCCTTTTTCTTGGGATCTCAGTAATCTATTTACATTAATTAGCCATATCACCGGCATCACAAAAAACAGCTGTGTTCCCAAGCACATAATGTAAATCTCAAGGGTAGGTTGCACAGTATAATGATGAAATAAAAAAACGTAAAGCAATACAATGCAAAACTCAACGATAGCGGCCACTGATAAGTAATGCATAAAATAACGACTGAAGCCTTTATTATTTTCCAGGAGCTCAGGAATAAATTTAACTGAAAAATAAATGTAAAGGGGTAAAGCTGGGAGTACAGCCATTACCCAAAAAAAACAATAATCATCTGCAAGTCCCTGACGATTAAGATTTATAAAAATAAGTATCCATAGAGCTGAAAAAATCAGCGAATCTTTTATTACAAGGTTTACTTTTGATTTAGGTAAGTTTTCAAATAGTTCCATCATTTAAAAAGTTAAGTACACCACAAACGTAAATGCTATCGCGCAGCTACTCAAACAAATGTGACGAAACTCCGAAACAATGTGACGAATAATTTGAAGAAGAAAAGAAGAGAAAAAAATTAATCCAGAATAGCCAGCAGTTGCTTCAACTCATCAACCTTTTCGCTCGATCCTAAATGCTCGTAAGAGCTGATCAGGTTACGCAGTACCCGGCGGAGGATGTCGGTATTTGAACATGGCTCATAAAACTGTTTATCGAAACTCAGGTTTAATTGTTTCAGGAACATATCTACATCCCGGCGGCCAAAAATAAAACCTTTATTAAAGGCATTGATATAGAACAGGATACCGCTTTCAAACTCGCTTTCCTTGCTTTCGTCCAGGTAAGCCAGTATAAAATGCTGCGGCAGGTTAACGCCATGTACAGGTATATCCAATTTTTGGGCGATGATGGAATATATGACAGCTAACAGGATCTGGTTGCCCTTTTTTGCTTCCATAACCTGGCTCAGATAGCTGTTTTGCGGATCCTGGTGATTGGTGGTGTTACCGCTAAAACCGTACATGTGGTAAAATACATGATTTATAAGCTTAACCTGCTCAACCGGGCTGGCTTCGTTGTTCATCTGTATCCAGATGTCGCGCTTAATGGCCTCTAACTGGTTAATGATCTTTTGCTCGTCCAGATCAGGATATTGATAGCGGTTAATAATGAGTATACCCTGCAATAAGTCGAAAGCGCCTCCGTGGTACCAAAGTTTCAGATCGTTTTTTACAACACCAAACTGAATTTCATGTACCAGGTTAGCTATCCGCTCTTGCTGTATGGAATCAAAGGCATCCCCAAAAGCATACTCCAGGTGCTCGATCGCTTCGCTGCCATACGACAATAATTTGTCATGAACATGGTTGTATATCTCCGGATCTGGATCGTCCAGAAGGCGTATTAATGAATTTACTTCGTTTATATTGATCATTAGCACAGCTAAAATACGAACGTTTATATAATTTTACAACCATGTTGAATCTTAGGTTTGCAAAAGACTATCTGCTATATCGCTTAAAAGCTAAAACCAGGCATGGCCTCCACTCACCCTTTATTTACAGACTGGTTGATAAAGTAATATACGATTTTCATGCCAAAAACGTATATACCGGGATAGAGAATATACGCAAGGGCTTGTTAAATGATGACAGGATGATCACCATTACTGACCTTGGTGCAGGCTCGCACGTAAATAATAACAAACAAAAGCGGATAGGGGACATTGCCAAAAACGCACTCAAACCCCCAAAGCTGGCACAACTCATCTATCGCCTGGTGGCGCACCAGCGGCCCGCCAATATTATCGAGTTGGGCACCTGTCTGGGTACTACCAGCATCTATCTGCAAAAAGCTGCACCCCAAGCCAAAGTATATACGCTGGAGGGCTGCCCCGAAACCGCTAAAATTGCCAAAGAAAGTTTTGCCAAAGCCGAGGCAAATAATATTGAACTCATCACCGGAAATTTTGACGATACGCTAAAAAGTGTAATTGATAGCTTAGACCAACTGGACTTTGTATTTGTCGATGGTAATCATCAAAAAGATGCCACGCTTAAATATTTTGAATGGTGCCTGCCCAAAGTACACGAAAATACATTGCTGATATTTGACGACATTTATTGGAGCGAAGGTATGAAAGAAGCCTGGGCACAGATCAAAGCACACCCGCAGGTAACTGTTACTGTTGACCTGTTTTGGATTGGGTTGGTTTACTTTAGGAAAGGACAGGTGAAGGAGGACTTCATAATCAAAATTTGACACGATTTAGGGATTTAGTGATTGGTCAGGATTTTATTATTGATTAATTCAATTAAATCGAGCGATGATTCTAACTAATCATCGAATCCTTTAATCAGCAATTCTGACCAATCACTGAATCTCTAAATCGTGTCTAAAATGCTTCTCCCAACCCTATGTAAAATCCGCTTTCTCTTTGTTCGCCGGATGGTTTTTGGCCTATGCCATAGTCGGCACGGATGCTGAGACCTTTTTCTACGTCGAAGAAGTAGCGCAGCCCGCCGCCCAAATCGGGCTTTAACGCCGGGAAAGCAAATGTTGAATGGAATACCTCGCCTGTACCTGCAAATCCTACTACGCCAAAACGCTCGCTGATGCGGTATCTTAGCTCGGCCTGCCCGGCCAGATAGTTGCGGTCGCGGTAACGGCCTTCGTAATAGCCGCGCATCATCTCGTCGCTACCCATCTGCGGCAGCAAATAAAATGGTGATCGCCCGCCGGTAAGGCTTTGCTCCTGAACGTCGAACCCTAAAACCAAACGCTTACTCAGCGATATAAACTGGGTGTACTCAAAATTGAAAAATCCGCCCTTGTAACTGTTATTGCCAAATACACCATGCATTATATTATAGTAGGCATTAATCATCATGCCTTTGGTGGTGTAGGTGTTATTGTTGCGGGTATCAAAAATAAAGCTTGGCCCCAGGTATAAAAAGGTGCCGCCGTCGCGGTCCTGAACCAGTAGGCTGGTATTAAAAATACCGGCAGGGTCGGTGTTACTAAAATTGTACTTGTAACCGCCGCCCACTAACCCCACATAAATATTTTTGGCAACCAGCTTTTGTGCTTCTAATAATAACCGGTAGCGCTTTTGCTCTACGTCGACGCCGTTTGCTTTGGCGGTATTATTGCCGATACCGTAAAAGCTGAATGGAAAGTCAATGCGCCCTATAGATGCTGTATAATGATATTTGTTTTGAGGCGACCAATAAACGGTACTCAGGTTTAAGCGGTTCTGGCCTTTGGTGGTGATTGTTGCGTAAGCATATATATTAGATACACGGGTTTCGTGATGGATGGTATCTGAATAATAGGAGTAGAGCGCGGCGCCGCCGGCTTCAACCCCTGTTTCGGGTGCTGACGACAGCACCGGCAAAACCACGAAGCTGCTGCGCTTGGTGGTATCTTTTTCGAAATACATTTTGCGGATAAACTTCGGGATGATCTTTTGCCCTAAAGCCGGGCGCAAACTTGCCGAAATGCTCAGGACTATTATTAGGAAAGTAAGTTTTTTCATGTGACGTTGTGCCGCTAAGATAGATTTATAGCTACATATATTATTATATGGAGTGAAAGATTTTGAAAGGCGGGTTGAGCTGTAGTGTATCATTACTCACTTTCGCAGGTGCTTATTACCACATTTGAAATTTTAAGTTCCAGTAACGGTAAAATGCCTACTTTTGCCCCATATTTAATAACAATAATATAATGAGCACAACTAAAGGACCCGTATCTCAGTTTATTGAAAAAAACTACCTGCATTTTAATGCTGCTGCGTTAATGGATGCTGCTAAAGGTTACGAAACCCATTTGCTTGAAGGTGGTAAAATGATGGTAACCCTGGCCGGTGCAATGAGCACTGCCGAGCTGGGTATTTCGCTGGCCGAAATGATCCGCCAGGATAAGATTGCTATCATTTCATGCACCGGTGCCAACCTTGAAGAAGATATTATGAACCTGGTAGCGCACTCGCACTATAAACGTGTGCCTAACTATCGCGATTTAAGTCCGCAGGATGAGTGGGACCTGTTAGAGAACCATTACAACCGCGTACTGATACCTGTATCCCTGAAGAGGAGGCTTTTCGTCGCCTGCAAAAACATATCCATAAATTATGGAAGGATGCTGAGGATAACGGCGAACGCTATTTTCCGCACGAATACATGTACAAAATGCTGTTAAGCGGCGATTTGGAGCAATACTACGAGATAGACCCTAAAAACTCATGGATGCTGGCCGCTGCCGAAAAGAACCTGCCGATTGTGGTACCGGGTTGGGAAGATTCAACTATGGGCAACATCTTTGCGTCGTACGTTATTAAAGGCCAGTTGAAAGCTACCACGATGAAAAGCGGTATCGAATACATGGCCTGGTTGGCCGACTGGTATGTGAAAAATTCATCAGGCAAGGGGATAGGTTTCTTCCAGATTGGCGGCGGTATTGCCGGCGATTTCCCGATTTGCGTGGTGCCCATGTTGTATCAGGATATGGAAATGCCTGAAATACCTTTCTGGAGCTATTTTTGCCAGATATCAGATTCAACCACTTCATACGGCTCATACTCTGGTGCGGTACCTAATGAAAAGATCACCTGGGGTAAGCTGGATATCAATACACCTAAATTTATTGTAGAAAGCGACGCTACTATTGTTGCTCCGTTGATTTTTGCCTGGTTGCTGGGGCAGTAGGTACAAAGCGCCTCTAATCCGTAGCTATTTTGCAAGGTACTCTATCGAGAGAGACCCTACGGGGATAGAAACAACTTATACGTCATTTCCGTCTCCGCAGGGTCTCTCGATAGAGGACCCTGCGAGGCACGGATATTAAATTGCACCTATGGCCATCCGTACCAAACATCAAGTTACAGACGATACCTGGTTTATTACATTCACCTGTTTTAATTGGATACCTTTATTTGAAGTCACCCAATCATATGATATGGTTTACAAATGGCTCGAATTGATAGAAGTGAAATATCAAATAAAAACACTGGCATTTGTTATAATGCCTAATCATGTTCACTTGTTATTACATTTAATGGACCACAAGATTAATTTGAATACCATAATTGGCAATGCAAAGCGATTTATGGCATATGAATTTGTACAGCGATTGCAGCGTCAGGAGGAATATACATTGTTAAATGCTCTTGCCTTAGCATGTACCGCTAAAGAAAAAGCAAAAGGTCAGGTTCATAAAGCCTTTGAACCATCATTTGACGCAAAGCCGATTTATACTTTGGGGTTTCTAAATCAAAAATTAGACTATATCCATCACAATCCTGTTAGCGGAAAATGGAATTTGGCTGATGAGTTCACTGCCTATCTTCATAGCAGTGCTGGGTTCTACTATGACGGTACAATACACCCATCTGTCAAAATCACGAACTATGGTGACTACTGGCAATAATGCATCGCAGGGTCCTCTATCGAGAGACCCTGCGGGGACAGAAAATCACGAACTATGGTGACTACTGGCAATAATGCATCGCAGGGTCCTCTATCGAGAGACTCTGCGGGGACAGAAATATACCCATCTGTCAAAATCACAAACTATGGTGACTACTGGCAATAATGCATCGCAGGGTCCTCTATCGAGAGACCCTGCGGGGACAGAAAGCCGTTAGCTATTTCGCAGGGTACTCTATCGCGATAGACACTGCGGGGACAGAATGGACCAGTCCACGTAAAAAACTCCGGGTTATTCTATATTAAATAGATACCCGGAGTTTTTATTTTAAGCGATGTTAACTATTTACACAACTAAAATGTTTTGGTTTATATTACTTTCTTATATGTTTAAGGGTGTACTCAAAACACTATTGTGCCTGCAGGAAGCCAAAAGTATCGATTTTGTTTTTCTGATATTTCGGATAAAAATAGCCCCAAAAACTCCCTAAAGTACTGCTTGCAAACTGGTTATAAAAATTGGTTTTGCTGTGTAAATAGTACCCAATAATCGGATTATTTAGAATAATTATAAATTAATGTTTACTGTCATTTATTTGTCAGCGATTATTTAATAAATTATACTTTTGTGGCTGAAAATTCGGAGAAAAGCTCAGGCCTAACCTCAGTTTCACACACTTTACAAATAAATATTTAGCATTAATACAACTTTATGAGAAGCATCTCATTGATTTTTAAACAATCCTCGAAGACAGTTTTACTGCTTGCCTGTTTCACTGTTTGGGGGATTTCTGCTAAGGCGCAAGGCGACGCTGCAAAAGGCGAAGCTACATTCAAGTCTGCCGGTTGTACCTCGTGTCACAAGATAGACGCCCGTATGACAGGCCCGGCGTTAGGTCCAATCATTTCATCAGACACTGATGATAAATGGTTAGCTAGCTGGATACACAACAGTCAGGCATTGGTTGCTGCTAAAGACCCGAAAGCACTTGATATCTTCAACAAGTTTGGCCAAACACCGATGCCGGCTTTCCCAAGCCTTTCGGATGGTGACATTGCTGACATCTTAGCGTATGTTCGTGCCGACTGGAAGAAGATCCAGGATGATAAAGCCAAAGCTGCACCAGCAGGCGGTGCTGCCGCTGCCGAAGATAAAGGCCCAAGCGATTTAGCAGTTTATGCCTTGATCGGTGTTATTGTCATTGCATTGATCATTATCCTGGTGTTAAACAAAGTTATTGCAACTTTAGAGCGCCTGTTAAGCGGTAAAAGATTATTACCGGTTGAAGAAGATGCTGTTGAAGAAGAAGCTCCAACTGAAAAATATTCTACTTTAAAGCGGATATTAAAAAATAAGAAACTGGTGTTCTTTATCCTGTTCTGCGCTACCGTTGCCATGAGCAGCTGGACCTGGGTAGTTTTGTGGAACACGCACGTACCGCAAGGGTATCAGCCGGTTCAGCCTATTAAATTCCCGCACGATCTGCACGCCGGGGTAATGCAAATTCAATGTCAGTATTGCCATACAGGCGCATATAAATCTAAAAACGCTTCAATACCGTCATTAAACGTTTGTATGAACTGCCACAAGACGGTTAAAACTGAGTCGCCGGAGATTCACAAAATTTATGACGCACTGGGTTATGATCCTCAAACGCAGACCTATGACAGCTTAAAAGCCCGTCCTATTCAATGGATCCGTATCCATAGCCTGCCTGATTTTGTTTACTTCAACCACTCGCAACACGTTAAGGTTGGCGGTATCAAATGTCAACAGTGCCACGGCCCTATTGAAACTATGAAAGAAGTTTACCAATACTCGCCATTGACTATGAAATGGTGTATACAGTGCCACAAACGCACAGATATTAATATGAAAGGCAACGGATACTATGAGAACATGGTAGCTGTGCACGACCTGATTAAAAAAGGTGTGAAAGTTACTCCTGCCCAATTAGGTGGTATCGAGTGCGGCAAATGTCATTATTAATAATAAACAGAACTTAGCATTACAGTTTATACTATAGCTTAAATGGATAGCAATAAAAAATACTGGAAAGGTTTAGAAGAGCTAAACAAAACACCAGAATTTGTTGAGAAAAATAAACATGAATTCGCGGAACCTATTCCTATCGAAGATGTTTTGAGTGGAGACGGTTTATTAGGCAAAACCCCTCGTCGCGACTTTTTGAAAGCGGTAGGCTTTGGTGTAGGTGCGGTTACTTTGGCTGCTTGCCAAAAGATACCGGTACATAAATCAATACCATACCTGATTAAGCCCGAAGAGGTAACTCCCGGTGTAGCTAACTACTACTCGTCAACTTATGAGGGCCATGCAATTTTGGTTAAGACCCGCGAGGGCCGC
Source organism: Mucilaginibacter sp. (assembly GCA_036565645.1). Taxonomy (GTDB): domain Bacteria; phylum Bacteroidota; class Bacteroidia; order Sphingobacteriales; family Sphingobacteriaceae; genus Mucilaginibacter. The sequence continues at coordinate 702 of DATCXS010000008.1, read as the reverse complement.
CCTATTAAAGTAGAGGGTAACCCTAACGATCTTTTATCTAAAGGTGGTTTGAGCGCACAGGCACAATCATCAGTGTTAGACCTGTATGACGTTAGCCGCGTACAATCGCCATTAATAAACGGCGAAAGCAAAACCTGGAGCGAGGTTGATGATTATGTTAAATTGAAATTGGCCGAAATCCTGGATTCGGGTAAAAAGATCACTATCGTATCGTCATCAATCAGCAGCCCGTCAACGTTAGCTGTAATTGCTGACTTTATTACTCAATATCCAACCGCTAAACATATCATGTATGATGCGGTTTCTTATACAGGTATTATACAAGCTAACCAAAACAGTTTTGGTAAAGCCGTATTACCTCACTACAATTTTGATAAAGCTGACCTTATTGTAAGCTTCGCTGCCGATTTCCTGGGAACCTGGATCTCCGGCGAGGAATTTACCCGTCAATACGTATCAAATCGTAATAACAAATCGCTGCAGGCTAAGAAAATGTCCCGCCATATCCAGTTTGAAACTGGTATGAGCCTGACAGGTACCAATGCCGATGTACGTATTCCATTAAAGCCGTCTGAAGAAGGTGTTGCTTTAGTTAACCTGTACAATGCAATTACCGGCACTACTTTACCGGGCAGCAAAAAATTAGCAGATAATGCTATTAATAATGCTATCACCATTGCTGCTAAAGAATTAGTGGCAGCA
>DATCXS010000018.1:0-2140 GCA_036565645.1 Mucilaginibacter sp. | reverse complement strand
GTCGAACTACAAATAACCGATTATGTGCAGGCACATTCTGCCAAAAAGCATGACCTGTTCCTGATCCCGAACGGTACTATCCACAGCGCCGGGGCCAATAATATGGTATTGGAGATCAGCGCCACGCCATACATCTTTACTTTTAAAATGTACGATTGGCTACGCCTTGACCTGGACGGCAATCCGCGCCCTATCAACATCGACCATGCCTTTAATAATTTAGTGTTTGACCGCAAGGGCGATAAGGTACAACAGGAACTGATATCAAAACCAACCGTGATTGCGCAGGGCGATGGTTATGAGCTGATTCACCTGCCGACACATGCCGAACATTTTTATGATGTACACCGCATGGACTTTGACGATAAGATAAGCGTAAACACCGATGGCCTTTGCCATGTGATGATGCTGGTAGAGGGCGAGTCGGTTTTATTAGAGACGGATAACGGCAGCAAGCATGTATTTGCTTACGCCGAAACGTTTGTAGTGCCGGCAGCGGCAAAAAGCTATACGCTTACCAATTTGGGTAAAAGTAAGGCTCGGGTTATTAAAGCATTTTTAAAAGACATATAGCACAATGACTACAACAAAACAAAGCAGCACTTACCTGTACCTGGTTTGCCTGGTAGCCGCCCTGGGTGGCTTTTTATTTGGTTTCGACACGGCCGTAATATCAGGCACCGTGGGTTTAGTAAAAAAAGATTTTAACCTTGATGTGGTGAACGAAGGCTGGTTTGTGAGCTGCGCCTTGCTGGGTTGTATTATCGGCGTGAGCCTATCCGGAAAGCTGAGCGATAAGTATGGCCGTAAGCTGATCATGATCCTGTCAGCGGTGCTGTTTTTGGCATCGGCCCTGGGTTGTACATTCGTAAGCTCGTTTTCAGAACTCATTGCCTTCCGTTTGATAGGCGGGCTGGGTATTGGTGTGGCATCAATGGTGTCGCCGCTGTATATTTCAGAGTTTTCTCCGTCACGCTACCGCGGGATGATGGTATCGCTGTACCAGTTAGCTTTGACCATTGGTATTGTAATATCTTATTTCAGCAACGCCTACCTGGCGGCCCATACGGGCGACACCTTTAGCAGCCCGGCCATACAAAAAATGTTTGGCACCGAGGTTTGGCGCGCCATGCTGGGTCTGGGTGTTTTCCCTTCGGGGATATTTTTGCTGGCCTTGTTCGTGGTGCCCGAGTCGCCGCGCTGGTTATTGTTACACGGGCAGGAGGCCAAAGCTAAAAACATCCTCATAAAAATTGACGGCCCCGAAGCGGCCGACCGCGAGATAACCGCCGTAAAACAAACCCAAAACACCGAAAGCAGCGGACTGAAAGAATTGTTCAGGCCTGTTTACCGCCGCGCGTTGTGGATTGGTTTGCTGCTGCCTTTCCTGTCGCAGGTTTGCGGCATTAATGCGGTGATCTATTATGGCCCCAAGATATTAGAACAAGCCGGATTTACATTGAACAGCGCCTTAGGCGGCCAGGTAACCATTGGTTTGGTGAACGTGGTATTCACTTTTGTGGCAATATTTACGGTTGATAAATGGGGCCGCCGCCCACTATTGTTTGTGGGGATAGGCGGAGCGGTATTTGCCTTGCTGGTAATAGGTTTGTTGTTTGCAGCCGGCGTAACTACCGGTCCGTGGATATTGATCTTTATTTTATTGTTTATTTCGTGTTTCGCTTTCTCGTTTGGCCCGGTATGCTGGGTGGTTATTGGCGAGATCTTCCCAAATGCCATACGCGGCAAGGCTATGGCTTTGGCAACGCTGTCATTGTGGATAGCTAATTTTTTGGTAGGACAATTGACACCCTTAATGCTGCAGGATCTTGGCTCGTCGGTAACTTTCTGGCTGTTCGCTGTTTGCTGTTCGCCGGCACTGTGGATCACCTGGAAACTGATCCCCGAAACCAAGGGCCGCTCGCTCGAGAACATCGACAATTACTGGAAAGAAACTTATACAGCCGCTTAATAAAATTTATACTCATGAAAACAGCTATCAGATCAGGTTTGGCGGTTGCAGCCGTATTGCTATCAGCCAACAACATAAAAGCGCAGGACATACTTAATTACGTCGACCCAAACATTGGTACAGCCCATAGCCGCTGGTTTTTTTATACCCCTGCGGCAGTGCCTTACG
>DATCXS010000022.1:0-4171 GCA_036565645.1 Mucilaginibacter sp. | reverse complement strand
TTTTCAGGCTAATGGTTGATGGAACATTCGATTCAACCAAATCTGCCGTAATGGATATAGCCTTGCCTTTAGTGGGTATTATGGCTTTTTACCTCGGTATGCTTAAAATTGCTGACAAGGCTGGCGCTATCAATTTTCTTTCGCGCATTGTGGGCCCGTTTTTTAGCCGTTTGTTTCCCGAAGTCCCGAAAGATCACCCTGCCGTCGGTCAAATGATGATGAATTATGCCGCCAACCTTTTAGGGTTAGACAATGCCGCTACTCCATTTGGCCTTAAGGCGATGGATGGCTTGCAGGAGCTAAATAAGGATAAAGATACTGCATCAAACTCGCAGATCATGTTCCTGGTATTACATGCCTCGGGGTTGACTTTGCTACCTGTCGCCATTATCGCGCAACGGGCCATTTATCATTCAAAAGACCCCAGTGATATTTTTATTCCCTGCATTATAGCCACTTATGTGGCCACACTTGCCGGACTGATTGTAGTAGCCATAAAACAGCGGATCAATCTGTTTGATAAAGTGATACTGACCTGGTTAGGTGGCATTACTATTTTTATTGGCGCAGTTGTCTGGTATTTTACCATTTACCTGACCAAAACCGAGATCAGCGACGTATCTAAAGTATTCAGCAATCTTGTTCTGTTCGGGTTGCCGGTGCTGTTTATTTTGGGTGGGATGCGCAAACGGATCAATGTATTTGAAGCATTTATAGAAGGTGCTAAAGAAAGTTTTGATATTTCGGTTAAAATCATTCCTTACCTGGTTGCACTTTTAGCTGCAGTGAGCATATTCCGTATCAGCGGTGCTGTTGGTTATTTGGGCGATGGCTTTAAATGGCTATTCGGTCACTTTAACATCGATACCCGTTTTACCGATGTATTGCCGATTGCTTTTTTACGCCCGTTAAGCGGCTCTGGCGCCAGGGCCATGATGCTGGACAATCTGAAAAACTTTGGAGCCGATAGTTTTATCGGACATTTATCAAGCGTTTTATATGGCACAGCCGATACAACTTTTTATATCGTAGCGCTATATTTTGGCTCGGTAGGTGTTAAAAAAACGCGTTATGCAGTACCCGCAATGTTGGTTGCCGATTTCTTTGGCATAGTGACGGCGATTTTGATTTCTTACTTGTTTTTTGGTTAGATTACTCCAGGAAATCGGCAGATATAACGCCAAAACTCATTGTTTGTGCAGTTTTAATTTTAACTTAGGGCATATTTTTAATCCCCCTGGCTAAGTATGGCAAACACTTTACCTAAAGACAAGTCTGAAGAATATTTAAAGCAAAAAGCAGCAAAAAAACGTAGTGGTAACAAAGCTTTATTTATATTCCTGGCCTTTGTTGTAGTGACGGTGGCAGTAATAGCTAAGATTTTTCTGACCGGTACTTTAAAGCCTGAGTTTTTTAAAGGGATGCCTCAAAGCGATGACGCTTACGCTATAGCTAAATTATTCATTCAACCTACTTTAAAAACATCGAACGCTAATTTTGCCGATGATAAGTACCAGTTTGGCAAGCAGTCTGACTCGGTTTACGTCATACAATCATCTGTTGAGTCGACCAACCAAGATGGCGAAAAAATCAATACCGAATTTAAAATATTTTTAAAATATAATGGCGGCCAGGTTGATAAGCAGAAAAACTGGAGTTTGGTTAATTTAAGCACGCATTAATATCCTGTAGTCTTAAAACAAAAAAGCAGGCGATAATAAATTACCGCCTGCTTAATCACTCTAAAACAATCACCTCTTAACTTTGTAGAAGTATCTTTAATAATTATATATAAATATTGCTTATTTACTAACCAAAACTTTAGTCAAAGGTACCAATAAATTAACTGTTCGAACTTATACCCCGGTCTTTTTGACTGCGTGGTGACAGTTACCTTCGGCTATTAGCACATCAATCCTTTTATAAAAATATCGAGCAATAGCAAACGCTTGGTATATATCTCTTCCAGATGTTCTTTTTGTGGAAACATCACTTTTTTGTGCGATACGGCGCTCACTCTTACTCCATGCAAGGCGTCAATCAATAAATCAACAATTTGCTCCGGGTTTTTAACCGGTTTGATATGCCCTTTATTTTCTTCGACCCGAATGGCTGCACTTAGTAATACCAGTTCAGCCTGACGTATTTCGGCAATGATCTCCCAGATAGTATCTGGTAAGTTCTGTTCATTTACCCGAAAAAAATCGAAAAAGTTATAGTTTTTTACTATAAAGTTATGCTGGATATCAACCTGTGCTGCGAAAGCTTTTTTCAGGTCGTCAAACTGTTTAAGTTTATTTTCCAGATTTTGAATGTACTCTCCGGCCAGTTTACGCATTACAGCAATATACAGCTGGCTCTTATCAGGAAAGTAGTAATACAGCAGGGCTTTGGACAGAGAAAGATCGCCCGCTATTTCGTTCATTGTAGTTTTCGAATAACCATAGTGCAAAAACCGCTGGTAAGCTGCCTCTAAAATCTTTTCACGTTTAATATCCTGCTGATCGACTGCTGAACTCATTATAACTTCCTAATGCAAAAAACTGACTATTTAAACAAAATTATCAAATATTCTACATTAATAACTTACAACAAGCCGTCTAAGTGTTTAAACGCACAAAATTGATACACAAATTACATTCAAATTATGATTTATAAACTGCCGATTAAGCTAAACGTGCTATGCCGACACCTGCGCCTACCACCAGCGCATCTTCAAGGGCGCCAATTATAGGATCGACAACTCCTGATGCTTTTACGGTCGCTTTACGCAAAAAGAAACTGCCGAAAGTTGATGCTATTGCTGTTGAGCTGCCTATTAACGCACCCAGCCACGTATTGCCGCCGCTTGCTTTAAATATCCCCGCTCCTGCTAAAGCACCGGCTATACATCGGGCGGTTACCGCTACCGGTTTGATCCTGTTGGGCGCAGTTGGCAACTTATCACCGATAAACTCGGCAATAGCCATGTATTTCAAACCATTGGCTATAATATTAGTCTGCATAAAATTTAACCCTGATTTAGCTAAAACCTTTGATTTATGATGACTTAAAATATAACTGGTTATAGCCGGGGCCGATGCTGAACGCATACCGGCAAGCAATCCTATGCCTACTGTCTGCCAAAGCGGTTTTTCTATTTTTATCTTCATAATAAATGTTATTGCAGGTCATAAATCGCAATAATCATTCCTAAACTGGCATAGTTTTAATGGCATTGGCGTAAACAACCTTAATGAAAATATATCAGGAAAACACTTTAGGCAAATTAGGCCGGGCCATAGGCAATGGTTTATTAGCTGGGGTAGCTGCTACGGCCGCTATCACCATATCGCAAATGATAGAAATGAGCATTAGCAAACGCCAACCCAGCGAAGCACCGGTTAAGGTAGTGTCTGAAACAGTAGGCGCAAAACCGGCTCATGAAGAGGACAAAGAAAAACTATCGCACGAAATTCACTGGGCTTATGGTTCGGTCTGGGGTATATCACGGGGCATTATCGGGCTTACGGGCCTAAGAGGTTTTCCGGCAGCTTTGGTACACTTTGCAACCGTTTGGGGTACCTCATTAATTATGCTGCCACATTATAAAGCGGCTAAACCGGTTAATGAGCGGGAACCGCAAGAAATTACCATAGACGCATTACACCACGCGGTATATGCTTTAACCGCAACTGTAGTTTATGATGCCCTTGATGCCGGAAGCAAAAACCAGCGACGTTTGGATAAGCTGGACAGACTGATAAACCAACTGCGGTTTAAAGGATTGTTAAATAAGATCAGATCATAAACAGAAAGGCCCCTTTTGCAAAGAGGCCTTTCTGTTATTATTAATGTGCAGCTTCAATAGCTACCGGTTCATCTTTTTTATTTCGTCTGTTTTTGATTTTTTGTTTAAGGTTGTAATGCAATAGGTACATACAAGGTACAACGATTAAAGTAATAATAGTTGCAAAACCTAAACCAAAGATCATTGTCCAGGCTAACGGCCCCCAGAAGGCTACGTTATCACCACCAAAGTGTATGTGTGGCTCCAGGTGGGTAAACATACCCACAAAGTCGATGTTAAAGCCTACAGCCAGTGGTATTAAGCCTAATATGGCAGCGGTAGCTGTTAATAATACCGGCGTCATACGGGTATGGCCCGCTTCTACAACAGCGTCATGGACAC
>DATCXS010000432.1:0-2524 GCA_036565645.1 Mucilaginibacter sp. | reverse complement strand
AACCGCCCGCTCAACTTTGCGGAGTTTGAGCGGCTGGCACCGCAAACCATTTATGTGAGTGCTACGCCTGCCGACTTTGAGTTAGAAAAATCGGGCGGTGTGGTAGTTGAACAGGTGATACGCCCTACCGGGCTGCTGGATCCCCTAATTGATGTGCGCCCGGTAATTAATCAGGTGGACGATTTATTGGACGAGGTAGACAAGACCGTAAAAATGGGCGACCGCGTATTGGTAACTACACTTACCAAACGCATGGCCGAAGAACTGGCCAAATACATGGACCGTTTGGGAATCAAATGCCGGTACATCCACTCGGAAGTGAAGACCCTGCAACGTGTCGAGATACTGCGCGACCTGCGCCTGGGTGTGTTTGATGTACTGATAGGTATTAACCTGCTACGTGAAGGGCTCGACCTGCCCGAGGTGTCACTGGTGGCAATTTTAGATGCCGATAAAGAGGGTTTTCTGCGTAGTGAGCGCTCGTTAATACAAACTATTGGCCGGGCGGCGCGTAATGACCGCGGACGGGTAATTATGTACGCCGATAAGATCACCGACTCGATGGACATTACCATGAATGAAACTTCCCGTCGTCGCGAAAAACAGATCGCTTATAATACCGAACATGGCATCACTCCGACAACGGTTGGTAAAACCAGGGCCGAGATCATTGAGCAAACTTCAGTGGTCGATTTCCAGGGCGGCGTTCAAAAAGCTTATGTGGAGGATGAAATACTTACCCTGGCGGCCGATCCGATTGTTCAATACATGTCAAAAGCCGACTTGAAAAAATCTATCGACAACACCAAAAAAGATATGCTGGCCGCCGCCAAAGACATGGACTTTTTACGCGCCGCCAAGTTGCGCGACGAAATGTTTGCTTTAGAGAAGATGATGGAAGAGAAGTTTTCGTGAATATAAAAAGCGTCATTGCTGTACGAAGCAGTGTCTACACTGCTAATCAATCGAGTAAAGTAAGCGCTAATAACCTCTGCTCAAACCCATTACGTCATTGCGATTGGAACAAAGCAATCTCTGCGCGATAGTTACACCCTGCTCGGTTGATTTGCATCTGTAGAGATTGCTTCGTTCCAAGCGCAATGACGTGATGGTGAAAGATTAAATGACAATCCCCTGATGTAACAAGCTTAGTGGATTACCATCTTAAGCTAAGGTCACAAATCATAAGCAAACAATTTTGACGTTATAATAATTATATTTGTAACCGCTTTACAGCAAGAATTTAACTAATGGAATATCTACTTCATTTTATATTTTACGCAATTGCAATATTATACCTGGTAAGGGCTTTGCTGCGTTGGGCGATACCTGCACTTTTTCAAAGTGTAATAAACAAGGCTCAACAGCAACATCAGCAGCAAGGCAGTTACAGTAACCGTCAGCAGCAGCAGCCAAACGGCCGTATTACTGTGGACTATGTTCCTGAGAAAAAAGATAAGGTAAAAAAATTCTCTGACAAGGCCGGCGAGTTTGTCGACTACGAAGAGGTAAAATAAAGCACATGGAACCAAGAAGGGAGCTATTTACACGTCGGCGCCGGCATAACAATACCCCTAAATATGTATTGCTTATTATTGCCAACTACGTAGTATTCTGCACCCTTATCACGCTCGATTCTAAATTAAATTGGTTCTTTTTCCTCACTATTGGCCTGCTTGCAGTTTATAACTATTTTAACATCCGCAGAAATATTGAGGAGTATAACAGGCCCATTGTTATAGCCTATATCATCAGCCTATTGGGCATTATTCTGCTCTTTTTCCTGGCCCGTACCCAAGGGCTATAAAACCTTTCAAACATATAATTCCTATTGTCAGGCAATTTTCTATTTTTGAGCATTAATTATTATCAATTTTAAACGAGCCTAAATGAGTAACTGGTTTAAGCGCAACGGCATCCATTTTGCCATCGGCGCCATTTTTTTTGTGATTTGCTTTCTGTATTTAACGCCTGCATTTCAGGGGAAAGTATTGGGTCAGGCTGACGTAATCGGTGCACGGTCAACCACTACCGAGATCGAGGCATACAAAGCCAAAGACACCACCATACTCTGGACCAACCAGATATTTGGCGGGATGCCAACATTCCAGTTATGGGCACCTTATAAAGCCAATATCACTACGCATATTATCCATGCTTTAAATACGGTGTTCCCCAACCCTATTGATACCTTGCTGCTGTTTCTATTTGGCACCTACTTTTTATTCATTGTATTAAAACTTAACCCCTGGCTGGCAGCAGCGGGATCTGTCGCTTTTACGTTTTCATCGTATAATATTATCTTACTGGTTGCGGGTCACTCCAACCAGGCATTTGCTATAGCTTACTTTGCGCCTTTACTGGCCAGTATATTACTGGCGCTTCGGGGCAAACCTATTCTGGGGGGCGCCCTTACTGCCCTTTTCTTGTCATTAGAGATTCGCGCTAACCACGTGCAAATGACTTACTACCTGATGTTTGCTATCCTGATTTTAGCAGGCATTGAACTTTATCATGCCATTAA
>DATCXS010000148.1:0-3779 GCA_036565645.1 Mucilaginibacter sp. | reverse complement strand
ATGCGCTGCTGCCGCTGGCCAGTAACCCGGTTGAAATTGCGGGCCGCAACCGCATGATGCGTAAATTGGCTATAGACCTGATAGAAAACGACCCCGCCTGGATGGGTGGTGAGTATAAAACTCAGCCTAAGGACGGCTTGTTGGGTGTCACCGCCTGTTTGTTGTTTATGGGTAGTAGCCCACTGCAAATGCAAAAGGCCGCGCCAACGCGCGAACAGGAAGATGCTTTATTAACCAGGACCGAAGAACGTTATTATAAATTGTTAGATGCCAACGATGTGATCTATGCTTTTGATGCTTCGCGTTATTACAACCCGGCACCGCACCTGAAGCAGATCAAGGCACCATTGTTTGCCATTAACTCTGCCGACGACGTGATCAATCCGCCCGAGTTGGGTTTGATGGAAAAGGAGATCAAAAAAGTTACTAAAGGCAGATACATCCTACTGCCCGTAACTGATAAAACATCGGGGCATGGCACACATTCAAACCCTACAATTTGGGGTGACTATTTGAAGGAATTGATGGCGATATCTGAGAAGAAATAGCCTACAAACTCGCTATGGTAGCCTGCTGTGAGGACAAATATTTGTCGTTTAAATCTGCTTCATTAGGAGCAAAAGCCCGGTAGAATTATAAAAATAAAGAATTTCGCGCTATCAGGTGTGATAACTTAGTTCGTGTGTACTGTGCCATGACAGGTGGCACAGTAATAGTAGAAATTAATGAATATCGAACATTGAATGTCCAATTTCGAATAATGAAGGGAATCCGGTTTTCGAAATTAAATTATCTCAAAATACTTAACTACTAAGATTTATCTGAAGGTACATCAGCTTTTTTGTCAATATTTTCTATCGAGGTTAATTACAGGTTTTTTAAAGGTGTTGCAGACGGAAGGAGAGCTCTTAGCATTTTAAAAAGTTTCCACAGGGAGGAAGGCCCGGTAGCTGTCGAGTTAGAGGGGGGCGGTCATAAAACAGAAAAGCCTCTGCGTTTTTGCAGAGGCTTTTCTGTTTTATTATGTGTGATGTTTATGCGCCCTGAATAGAGTTATTTACATCATCAGCAGCACTTTTTACTTTTGATTTGGCACGGTTAATATGATCTTGTGCCTCATTGGCCATAGCATCGCCTTTAGAGCGGATCTCGTCAGACATACCGTCTCTGTGGTTATACAGATCGTCAGCAGCAGTGCCAAATTTTGATTTTGCCCTTTCGTAAACGTTATTGCCGTAGTCTTTTATTTGGTCGGACACTGAACGTGCCCCTTCTTTTGCTTTGCCGGCCAGTTCATCAGCATAACCGGCTATGTTGCCCCTGGTTTCGTCGCCACTGCCTGGCGCAAATAACAATCCTAATACTGCACCTGCTGCGGCGCCCACCAAAATTGCTGCTAAAAGTTTTGATTGATCTTTCATGGTCTTTATATTTATGTAGCTGATAGCATTTAATACAACAACAGTGCCAAGCAGCCCGTGGTATCAAAAAATAACATGGATAACCATTGGCTGTAATAAATACAATACGCAAGTGGCTAACAAGCCGCACAACTCTAAAACATACCTTTAATTCAACATTATAAATTGTATTTTTACAGTATACCATAAGTCAACAGATATGAAAAAACTTATCCTGCTTACAGGTTTAATTATAGCATCGGCAGCAGTTAGAACTTTTGCGCAAACCAGCATCATGACAAAAGAGGCCGGCAAATATATTAAAGAAAAAGTCACAATATGCGACAAGGTGTATGGCGGTAAATTTTTGAGTAATTCGGGCATTACTTTAATTGACATAGGCGGCGCTCACCCAAATGAATTGCTTACGCTTTTGATCAAGGGCGATGACCGGAAAAAATTTAAAGACGCGCCCGAGGAGAGTCTGAAAGGTAAAAAGGTATGTATAACCGGGCAAATTGTCGACTATAAAGGCAAGCCCGAGATTATAATTACTGATCCTGGACAGATAAAGGTGCAGTAGTGTTTGGTCTTGAGCCTGAAGTCAAAGGTCTTATATGTTGGTGACTCTAAACGTAGACTGCAAGCTGTATCTGTATTTTGTCATCCTGAGGTGGGAGCGTGACAATCTTTGAACAAGCGAAATCTATCATAAAGAGAAAGTGTCCAAGCTATGCTTGATGCGCGGTGGAGAAAAAGCGGCACAACTCCTGCTATTTCACCTTAATGGTTCCGCTGGGATCACTTGAGTTCTTCTGCTAAATGATATTAGCTAATTGACTTACTCTTGAATTTTCACGCCCTTTATAGACACCTGCTTTTTCGTGTGAGAAAGAACTGAGTTAAAGGTAGGGAACATGTGTGGACGTTATGCACTTCAATGAAATTTTTAATGTAAAATCATCACTTTTACCTATTTTCCGGCAAATGAGGCAGCAGTAATTTCAAGCCCTTTTTTTGAGGTCAAAGGCAAGTCCTTACCTATCGCCTGTTTGATTCTTTGATTACTGACTACGTAGCTTTCGGTTAGTTTACTTAAACGTTCTGTAGTTAAGGGTAGGTGTAGCACATCTCCAGTTTTTGCAACACGTCGGATTAAACCAGGCGATATTTTCCAAAGCTTTGGCGTTTTATTAATTGAAGCGGACAAAATACTTACTACTTCACTTGTTGACAATGGTTCGTCGTCTGCTACCTGATATACGCCCGAAGCGATATCATCTCGCTCGATCAATTCTTTGATAATAAAGCATAAATTCTCGACACTTAAAAACGATCTTTTGTTATTGAATCCGGCCAAGGGATATGGAACGCCTTTTTTAACAAACTGATATAGCAGGTTTAAATTGCCTTTGTTACCTGGACCATGTATCATACAGGGCCTTAAAATATAGTACGACTTACCTTTAGGCAATGGTTGACTTTGAATATACTGCCCAGCCATCAACTTAGATTTGCCATAATCTGTTTTAGGATCAGGCGTTATCTCTTCGGTCAGAATTCCATTGGCGCTATCTGCCGCTGCCTTAACTGAACTTATAAAAATGAATTTAGTAGCACTCGAGTTTAAAAACACTTGATAAATACTTTTTGTAAGCTGAAAATTAGTTTCATAATATTCATCAAAGTTATTTGTATTTTTCAAATCATGTGCCTTACCTGCTAAATGAATGACCTCATTGACGTTTTTGAAATTTTCTTTATTGATATGTTTAAGGTCGTCCCTTGTTGGCGTAATTATTACGTAAGCTTTTTCTGATAAATATTCAGTTAAATTTTTCCCTACAAAGCCACTTGATCCTGTAATAAATAAGTTCATGGTTTAGCTAAGTTTGAATAAACATCTATCTGCCTCTCAATATATAAGTCCCGGCTAAGAGATACACGCCTCTTCAACGCATTCTCCTTGAATTCTTTTAAAACCAATGGATTTTCTTTTAAAAATGTCAGTGCTTCAATAATTTCCTCGACGGTTGGTGTTGCAGATAAGAGGATTCCATTTTTACTATTAACAACCAGATCGTTACATCCTCTGGAATCAGCCGTGATGGTTGGAACTCCCATAGCTAACGCCTCTATGATACATATTGGCATTCCCTCTTTTAAACTTGGGAATAAAAAGATGTCAGCAATGGACAGATAATATTCTACGTTTTGAGTAAAGCCAGCCTTTATAATTTGGTTACAATCTAAATACTCGCGTTCCTCTGATTCGGTCAAACCTGTTTTATGAATACTGTCTGGTCCACCTATTAATATTAGCGTGTAATTTGACGGATCCGATTTGTTTAACTCAAGAAATGCCCTGATTACCAAATC
>DATCXS010000032.1:0-2156 GCA_036565645.1 Mucilaginibacter sp. | reverse complement strand
ATATTTTTTGTAGCCGCTTGTACGTCGCCGCCCATATAATCTTTGCCGTTAATACGCACTTTGGTAACTGTTTTGCCCTGTGCGCTTACGTTACCGTTTACGTCAACATCAACACCCGGCAATTTTTTTAACACATCCTCTACAGGCGCATTTTCGCGCACGGGGTAGGCTGCTATTTTATAATCAATGGTATCTTCTTTAAACTTTACCGGATTAATGCCCACCACGGTAACTTCCTTTATCATCCGGCTATCGCTTTTTAAAATAATCGGAGGTATCATGAGCGTAGCACTATCCGTAGGCGAAAAACTATAATGTTTAATAATGCCCTGGTAGCCAACAGAAGATAGGTAAAGCGCTATTTTAGTTCCCTTAATGCCAGAAATGATAAATTTACCATCAAGATCGGTAATTACCTGCAAGCTGTCGCCCAGGTCGGTTTTTAATTTTACGGTGGTTCCCGGTAAGCTCTGGTTTGCCGTGTCAACCACCGTGCCGCGCACATTATGCGTCGACTGTGCAAATGCCGTTCCCGCCAGGAAAAATATCAGAAACAGGGGGATAAAAATAAATTTCATAATAGAGTTGTGGTACGTTTTAGTATTTTTTAGTATAGAATATTTTGGCTTAAAATCATTTAGGACGTAAAGGTTCAATTTAAATTACTTATAACAATTATCAATAATACTATTGTTACATTGTATAATCTAAATGGTTCTTAAATACCATAATTGTTACATTAGAACGCTATAAATCAGCAATATCAACCAAAAAACAGGATAAAGTTTTGAATGTGCTTTCTAACGTCCCTGGCTGTAAAACCTGTTAGTTATAATAATAACAGCATGAGCAAAATCAGGGGTATTATAATATTAACTAAATGTGCTTAAAAATGTTGGCCTGTTAATTAACTAATGGTGATATTTGATTTTTAAAACTTGCACACCTGCCCATGATGACCCGATTATCTGTCAACATCAATAAAATAGCTACCCTGCGTAATTCGCGCGGGGGCAATAACCCCGACCTGGTTCAGGTTGCTAAAGACTGCGAACGTTTTGGTGCGCAGGGTATAACGGTACACCCTCGTCCCGACGAGCGTCATATCCGCTATAATGATGTTTATGAGCTGAAAAAGGTTGTGACTACCGAGTTTAATATCGAAGGTAATTGCCAGGAGCAAAAATTTGTGGACCTGGTTCTGGCTGTTAAACCCCAACAGGTTACATTAGTACCCGATGCTTTGGGGCAGATCACCTCAAACCACGGCTGGGATACTATAAAAAACCAGGACTATTTGAAAGATATCATTGCTGTATTCAAAAATGCCGGTATTCGTGTCTCTATTTTTGTTGATCCCGTGATTGAGATGGTTGAAGCCGCGGCCACTACCGGCACCAACCGCATCGAGCTTTATACCGAAGCCTATGCACATCAATATCAATCCAGTAAAGAAGCAGCCATAGCCCCTTACATCAAAGCTGCAGAAACCGCACATCAATTAGGTTTAGGCATAAACGCAGGTCATGATCTGGACCTGAACAATCTGAAATACTTCGCCCAAAATATTGCCGCCCTGGATGAGGTGAGCATAGGCCATGCATTGGTTAGCGATGCCTTATATTATGGGTTAGAGAATACAGTACAGATGTATTTGAGGCAGTTGACAAAATAGTTATTTTATCTTGGTGCAATGCATCGCGTCCTCTATCACGCCTTATTAATTTTTGGTGCTGCTGTGCGAAAAATCAAACGGAACAACAATTTTGAAACTAATGTTGCGGCCCATATTAAAAATACCATGCTGTATGCCCGCTGGTGTGTCGGGGTTATCAAAGTATTTCAACCGGCTCATGTTTGATTGATAGTTGATGTTAGCCAGGTTAGTGCCTTCAATAAAAAGTTCAAGAATTTTTTTGCCATCTGCATTCACCAGGTTGCCGCCTAAGCCTGCGCTTAACAGGTTATACCCGGCAGTATAGGTTTCTGTTCCGTAGGCCGAGAAGAAACGATCTTGTGCGCTGTAATGATCGAGGCCAACAAAGGCATAGATTTTTTTAACAGAAGAAAACCCTTTTGTAAACGTTCCGCGCAATTCTGAGTGTGTATGCAACGGTGGTATAAACGGCAGGTATTTCAAACTGTCGGCCACAGGG
>DATCXS010000464.1:0-10268 GCA_036565645.1 Mucilaginibacter sp. | reverse complement strand
CATTTTCAAAACCGGGCTTGTCTGTACCGGGTTGTTTCATGATTATAATTTTAGGGATATACAGATTCATAGGATGAGATATTAATAGTGGAGTTTTGCATTGTTCAATAATATTTTAACAACCAGCGATTTTGATTGTTTCTATACAGCAATCTTTCTTGCATATTTGTACAAGCATTTTTATGAAAGTTAACATACTGGCATTTGGCATTGCAAAGGATATTTTTGAAGGACCGTCCATAGACGTCGAACTAACTAACGACGCTACGATATCTAACCTGAAATACCTGCTGGAGCAACAATATCCCAAGCTTAAAAAACTGGCAACTTATATGGTAGCCGTAAATAACGAATATGCTTTGAACGGCGATACCATTCACGAGCGCGACGAAATAGCCATTATACCCCCCGTAAGCGGTGGATAACCATGACGGTAGATATCCAAATATCAGCTAAAACTTTAGATGTGCAGCAATGCATTGACCGGGTAATGTCGGCAGATTGCGGCGGCATTGATGTATTTATCGGCACTGTGCGCAATGCTACCAAAGGCAAGACGGTTGTTCGACTGGAATTTGAGGCTTATGAAAAAATGGCGGTCAGCGAAATGGAGAAAATCGCACAGCAGACATTCGCTAACTGGCCGGTGCAAAAAATTTTGATCCATCACCGCACAGGGGTTTTACAGGTTGGTGAAATACCGGTAATCATCGCCGTTGCCGCTGCCCACCGCGACGCAGCATTCCAGGCATGCCGCTATATTATTGACACATTGAAACAAACAGTACCCATCTGGAAAAAAGAAATTTTTGAGGATGGCGAAGTTTGGGTTGCCGCCCATCCTTAAGTCAATCAAGACTCCGTATATTCAAACCAGGCTTTTAATCCGCCTGCCAGAGAGTAAACATTAGCGTCAGGAGATTGTTGTTTAATGTATTTCACAGCCTCTCCGCTTCTTTTCCCTGACGAGCAATATAAAACTTTAACCCTTGCATCAGTCAGGTAATCCATGTTTTCATCAATCTCATCGACTTCAAAATGCACGCCGCCAATATTTACCTCATCGCGTTCCTGGTCAGTACGGATATCGACCAATTCCAAGGTATTATCAGCAAGTCCTCGCTTAACTTCGGCAACGGTTAAAGTGGGAGTTTCTATCGATTGAGTTAATGATTGGATATCGGTATTGGTTGTTTTGCCGATTTTGATAACCCGGCTCTGCATGGTCAAGGCATCAAAAATCATCATCTTTCCTGTCAGCAAATCGCCGGTTTGGGCAATGTATTTGATAACCTCGTTGGCTTGTATACAACCGATGATGCCTGCCAGTGTGGGAATTACGCCACCATCAGCACAGTTAGGGATCTGGGTAGCATTAATTTCAGGAAACACATCCCGGTAGTTAGGTGATCTGCTACCGTCGGTATTTATTATATTCCAAACCGCTGCCTGGCCTTCAAACTGATATATCGCGCCATACACAAGCGGTTTACCTGCTAATACGCAAGCATCATTGATCAGGTAACGGGTATCAAAATTGTCTGTGCAGTCTACCACGATATCATAAGCTTTGATAAGCTCAAGCACATTGGCCGATGTTACCTTCATATCATGGGCTACCAGGTTAATTGCCGGATTTTGGTGCTTAAGTTTATCGCAGGTGACGATAGCTTTCTTTTTACCTACATTATCAGGCCCAAATAATATCTGCCGGTGCAGGTTAGTTATCGATACTATATCAAAATCTGCAATCGCCAAGGTACCTATACCCGCCGCGGTCAGATATTGTGCTACGGGGCATCCCAATCCCCCGGCTCCTATTATCAATACCTTAGCCTGTTGTAAACGCTGCTGAGCCGCCTCGCCGAAATCCGGTAAAGCCATCTGGCAGCTGTATCTTAACCAGTGGGCGTTCATGCTTGGGTAGGTGTAGTTTTATGAGTAAGATGATGTTTGATCTTCTCGAAATCACCGGTGGTGTTAACATTGGTCAGCACCTCGGCGTTCAGCGGCTGCAGTAAATTGGTATCGCTATTGATCAAAACCTTGCGCGGGCAAGAATAACCCTGCGCTAAAAATGCCAGCAAAACCGGGTAGCTTTTTGGTTCCCAAATGGTAATGAGCGGTTCTGGAAAGTTATCTTCGGCGTTTTCATAAGCGGTAGCTAATGACGAGGTATTTCTGTTTTCTATCAGATGATTAAAGGTCTCGGCATCTAACAATGGCATATCGCAAGCAACCACCAGCCAGGCACTGTCCGGCTTTTCGCGGAAAGCAGACAGGATTGCGCCGAAAGGGCCCAAGTCAATAAAAGTATCGGGCAGCGCATTGTATTCGGGTGCTATCTCTTTTCGCTGGTCGGCGCGACAGGAGATAAAGACATCGTCGCAATGCTGTTTAAGCAGATCGGTTATATGATAGCGCTGTTCTTTGCCATGCCAGTTTAGTTTCCCTTTATCGGTGCCCATACGCAGGCTTTGTCCGCCTGCCAGCACTAAACCATTTAAAACAGGTTTAGCCTCTTGCAGTTTAGCTTTAAAAAATTCGATGATCTTTTCGGTTTCGTCGAGGCGGTAAACCGGGATCTGCTGCCAATGCGGAACTACTTCTTTTATGAAATCAAAAATATCAACAGTTGTGTCGGCCAATAAAATTAACTCCACATTGGTTAACTGTGACACCCGCTTTTGCAGCGATGCCATTTTATTTTCATAAACGATAACCACCTGCGATTTTGCGGGTTGATGATTGCCATTTACCAACACTATATCAGCATCGGCAAATTGCCGCCTGAACGTCATCGGCTTTAGCCCCAAACCAAAATTAAACTGGTGATTGTTAATCTGATCAGTATATTCAAGCACGGCACCATTAGCCAGGCGGCCAGGCGGCAATATTACCTCGTCGGTATGGGCACTATCGGCATAAGCACATTTATATTGCGGCGACAGCGCAGCAATAATATCCGCAGCTAATAGTTTGATGTTGATGCAAGGTGCGCCCAATATGGCCCACTCGCTGCGATTAAAATGACCGATTGCCGGGCGTGCCAGCGATGCATGTTTTTTATGCTCTTTTGAAATCACGTTTACCTCCTGTTTTTTCAATAAGCCTGGTTTCTTTTATAACAATGTCATGACTCAGGGCCTTACACATGTCATATATGGTTAATGCGGCTATACTTGCTCCTACCAGCGCTTCCATTTCGATGCCGGTTTTAGCGGTGATAGTTGCCATGCAATCTATCACAACCTCGTTATCACTATTAACGTGAATATCGATATGGCAATTGTCCAGCCCCAGCGGATGACAAAGCGGGATCAGGTCGCCGGTCTTTTTGGCCGCCATAATTCCTGCAATAATTGCGGTTTGAAATACCGAACCTTTTTTGGTTTGCAGGTCGCCGTCTGCTAACTGAGCCAAGACTTCGGCAGGCAAATGGACTATACTGCGCGCTGTAGCCGTACGTTTGGTCACTGCCTTTTCAGAAACATCAACCATTGCAGCCCTGCCCGTGCTATCCAGATGCGAAAACGTTTGAGTTGATAGTTCTTCGGTTTTGTTTGTCATCGCGGGTGCTTTTTGTATGATATTATATCGTCATGGCAAATGGCCATATTTTGTAGACCTCGCCTTTTTTAAACGTTGTTTTATCCGAAGGCAATTCCACAAACGCGTCAGTATCTGCTAAGTTAGCAAAATCGCCCGAACCATTACCCACCACCGGCGTTGCTAATAGCTGCCCCTCTTTACTATAATGCAATTTTACCTGCAAATAGTATTCAAGTGATGGTTGAAATTTAAAATCATCAGCCAAAACCGCATAAACGGTTTCTTTAGACTGTATGGCTAACGACGCATTTAGCCAGGGTACAAAATAACGCTGCATACACATAAATGAGGCCACCGGGTTACCGGGGAAAGCAAATACAACAACGCCATTACCATGCTTACCAAACCAAAAAGGCTTGCCGGGGCGCTGCTGCACTTTATGAAAAATTTCTTCGACATACAGATCTCTCAAAGCCTGTGGGATATAATCGAACTTACCCATTGAAATACCGCCGCTGAGCAAGATCACATCATAATGCTGTAAACATAAACCCAACTGTTGTTTGATGATTGCTTCGTCATCCGGAACATGCCTTATAGATCCTTTGATGCCCTGCTGCGCCAACATAGCCTGTAACATATAGCTATTTGAACGCCTGATCTGGTAGGGCGATGGCGTGTCGGAAACGTCTACCAATTCATCGCCCGACGAAAGTATAACCACCCGCGGGATGCGCTTTACGCGCAGTTCGGTCTCTCCTACTGATGCGATTAAACTAATCACCGCCGGAGTAATTAACCGGCCGGGTGTCAGGATAATTTCGCCTTTTTGTTTATCTGAACCTTTTAAATGCAGATTTTGTCCTTGTTTAATATTGTCACCCAAAATTGTGGCCTTGCCATCATTGATCTCTATATCCTCATAACGGATCACCGTATCAACCGATTTAGGCAATGCAGCGCCAGTCATGATCTCAATACATTCGTCATCCGCATCAATCTCTATTGGTACATCACCGGCCGCCTGGGTAGCTTTAATTTTAAAGGTTTTTATATTTTGGGCGATGGCAGCGTATTTCACCACGATGCCATCCATAGTTACCCGGTTAAACGGGGGCAAATCGCGATCAGTTTTAATTTCTTCAGCCAGCACGCGGCCCAAAGCTTCATCAAACAGCACAATCTCGTTGCCATAATTGCGGGTATTTTCAAGTATCAGTTTTTCGGCTTGTTGAACCGTTATCATAGGTATATGTATTTTCGTAGTGACGCAATGCATGGCGCCGCCATCGTATGTTATCCGCCAATAGTCGCCATTGATTCATGGACAACGGCGTGCTCATGCCGCAAACGTTCTGCTTCCCACCCGTTAACCGGGCGGTGACTAAAGGCGTTTAATAAATGTTGTTTAATTTGTTCGTTATTGGCACCGGCGCGCATCAGGTCTTTGATATTGAGTACACCATCATCGTACAGACAATTTTTCAAGGCGCCTTGCGGGGTTACACGTATGCGATTGCAGGTGCCGCAAAAAGTTCTCGAATAAGCAGCAATAATACCAATCGTTCCCTTATGGCCGGAGATCTGATAATTATATGATGTTGAATAAGGCCCGTCGTCCAGCTTTTTTATCTGTGGATAATGGGTTCTGATCTCATTCAATATCCGCAGATAATCCCACTGCAAACCAGCATAATTGTGACGGTCGCCATTAAAGGGCATCTCCTCAATAAAGCGTACGCTGATAGGCAGATCTTTAGTTAACGCAACCATTGGCAATATATCCTGCGTATTTTTGCCATCCATTACGACGG
Organism: Mucilaginibacter sp.; assembly: GCA_036565645.1. Taxonomy (GTDB): domain Bacteria; phylum Bacteroidota; class Bacteroidia; order Sphingobacteriales; family Sphingobacteriaceae; genus Mucilaginibacter. The sequence continues at coordinate 4,902 of DATCXS010000464.1, read as the reverse complement.
CATTTATTTTCACGTCGAAGTCGTGCTTTAGCAGTTCATCCAGCGTATTCATTACTGCGGCAAATTCATCCCGGCGGGTAATGGCAAAAAAGCGGGCAGCGTCTAACGTATCTAAACTCAAATTAACCGATCTGATGCCCAAAGCCTTCAGCTCTGCAACATACGGAGCAGTTAAAATGCCGTTGGTAGTAATGGTTAATTCTTTTAGGCCATCAATACTAGAAATCCCCCTGAGCAGCTGCATAATATCCTTACGTACAAAAGGTTCGCCGCCCGTAATACGTATTTTTTCAATGCCCATTTGTACCATCAGTTGGCACATCCGCAGCATTTCCTCATAGCTCATCAGTTCAGTGCGCGGCAGCCAGTCAAGTCCGGCTTCTGGCATACAATAAAAGCAACGCAAATTGCACCTGTCGGTAACCGCCAGGCGCATATAACTAATTTTTCTACCGTGATTATCTACCAGCAACGCTATCTTTTTTGGAAAGATATAAAGTTAACACCTTAAGCCGGTATTTGATTTAAAAAGATGACAGCTTATACAGATAACTTGTATATAGTTTGGGTTTTATAAACTTCGCCGGGTTTAAGCACCGTGGACGGAAACTGAGGTTTGTTGGGCGAATCAGAAAAATGCTGCGTTTCCAGCGCAAAACCGGTGCGGGCCTTATCTTTTACCCCACCTCTTAAAGTGTTGGTACCGCTCATATAATTACCGGTATAAAACTGCATACCAGGCTGATCGGTAAATACTTCCATTTTAATATCGGTCAAGTCGCCCGTTACTATAGCCACCGGCGAGTGCATATTATGACTGTTCAATACATAGTTGTGATCATAGCCAAAGCCAATTTTTATTTGCGGATGGTCTGAATTTATGCGTTTACCAATACGTTCGGGCTGGGTAAAATCAAGCGGAGTACCTTTTACCGGTAAAATCTCTCCGGTAGGGATAGCCGTTTTATCGGTCGGCGTATACTTGTCGGCAAGTATCTGTACAACATGATAAAGTATATCACCGTTACCCTCGCCATTTAAGTTAAAATAAGCATGATTGGTTAAGTTTACAACCGTGGTTCTATCGGTAGTGGCTTCGTAATTAATAACAATCTCGTTATCGTCGGTTAGCGAATAGGTTACTTTTGCTTTCAGGTTGCCAGGATAGCCCTCATCCAGATGCCCCGAAAAACATTCCAGTTCTATGGTTCTGCTGTCAATTTGATTAGCCTGCCACATTTTGAAACTAAAATTATTTATGCCGCCATGCAAACTGTTAGGCCCGTTATTAATTGGCAATGTATATTTTTTATCCTCTAAAGTAAACTTACCCTGAGCTATACGGTTGGCATATCTGCCAACAGTGGCCCCGTAATAATTTTTTTGAAGAGCCAATCCTTCAATATTATCAAATCCTAATATTATACTGGTCAGATTACCGCGTCGGTCGGGTAGCCAGGCGCCTATCAGGTGCGCGCCAAAATTGCTCACCACTATCTGCATACCTGCGTTATTTTTCAGATAATATAGCTCGACCTGCTGACCGCCTACTTTACGGTTATAGCCTGATGCGTCAGGAATTTTTATAGCTGTAGGATTGTAAACCATCTCAAATGTCGTTTTTAACAACTGCGTTATCGCAGATATAAGTAGGCACTATGCCGGTAGAATTGATACGGGTGTTTACATCATGCGGCAAAGTATTGCCGGACAATACCAGTACCGTATCGAACCCAAATTTGTTACCGCCTAAAATATCGGTATGTAAGGTGTCGCCCACCATTACAATTTCTTTTTTGCTTATAGGGCGGTACTCGCGTATCAGATCATAAGCAAACATAAACATCTGCGAATCGGGTTTACCGAAACGGATAAAACTTTTACCTACAATAGACTCGATCATGTTAGCCAATCCACCTATAGCGATAGACACGTCATTCACGGTAGCCGGATAAGCATCATCTGTATTAGCAACAATGGCCGGAATAGTGCGTTTACGCAACAAATTAACCGCTATATTCAGGTCTGTGGCCCAGTCGAAACCCTCGTCGTCCAAAAACAAGAGGGCATTCACTTTATCAATATTGCCGTCATTTACTCCACTAACGGGCATAGGGTGCAGGCCCAGGCTTTCAATATAGTGCGCCGAGCTTTCGGTACCCAGATAGGCTACTATTCCATCGTACACTTTCAGGTAAAGATACTCTTTAGTCAGCATCCCCGATGATATGATCCTGTCGGGCGTAATGGCATGCAGGCCCATTTTATGATAAGAACTTGCTAATTGCACCGGGCTGCGCGAGGCATCGTTGGTGACGATATAATATTCTTTATTCTGCTCTTTCAGGTATTCGAAAGTTTTCTCGATGTCCGGAACTAAACCGTGATAGTTTTTAAGCACACCGAACGCATCGAAAAAAATTATATTGTATTTGTCTACGATGGTCTTAAAATTGTCGATACGTTCCATTTAGTTAGGGCAAGGATGATATTATTTCAAATTAAGTGCTTTAATTATTTTATCAGGATTAAAGTCTCTGTCAACCGATGGCAGGTAGAGGTCAAAAGCTTCGGTCTGTAGTTTTTCGGCATATTGCTCGCTAAAAAAGTGTTTCCCGTCTTTGATCACATAATTTAGGATAAAAAACCGGTAAGCTTCTTTTAAAAATCTGATTTCGTTAGCAGTTAGCGGATTTACCTGGTGATATTCTTCCAGGAAAGTAATAAACCGATCCTCCATCAGTGTGTTGATGCCATAACTGAATACAGTACGATCACCCACGTCAGACACCACCCTGCTCAGGAAATAGAAATCAAGCAAGCGGTAGCTCATCCTGAACCAATCATAATCCCAGCGCGAGTAAAGATTCATGTTATGATCGACCGAGAAATTACCGATGTTCCAGTCGATAAACACCGGGATGATCTCGAACGAACTCATGTTGTATTTTGAGCGGTTACGCAAAAAGGTCTCGCAGTGATATTTCAGGAAATCGACTTTCATGGCCGAGCCAAAACCTTTCTCATTGATCTCTAACTGATGCAGTAGCGAGTAGATATCAGTGCGCAGGGTTTTTGACGATTTTGGTAAAACATTTTTTATTCTTCCGCAGGCTTTATGAAACTTACCCACCTGCTGACCAAGTTTACGGATATGATGTTCTTCCAAACGGCGCGGCATACGTTCCATAATGCGGGTCGGATTGTAAAATACAACCCAGGCGTCGTCATTGCCATGCTTATAACGAAATATGTAAACACGGTTATTTTTTAGCAGCGATTTGGCTAAAAAGTTCTCGAACGGATAAAGCAAATTATTTGATAGCGCATGAATGATGCGATGATCTTCTTTAAAATGCTCATACTTACCAAAAAGCGATAGTTTGGCTATAATAATATCATCATCCTCGAACGTTATCTTGAAAACCCGGTTTGTCGATACCATTGCACTGATATCGTCAATACTTTTAATGCGTTTTGAAGCATCATACCCTTCCCAGGCTTTGTTAATTATAAGAGAATAATCCATCAGGTTTATATATTCAACGGATGGCAAAGATATGATAGAAATGAATTACACAGCGTCACATTTTTTATTTATGCTGATAATTTTATGGTAAAGCAAAAGCTACATAAGCATCGCCCGACGGCGCCCCTAATTTGCCGCCCCCGCAAGCTATCACCACATATTGTTTCCGGTTGATCTGGTAAACGGCTGGCGTGGCAAAACCCGCTGCCGGCAGATCAGCTTGCCATAATAATTTACCATTGCGTTTATTAAAAGCGCGGATCTTTTTGTCTTTGGTAGCAGCTATGAAAACCAATCCGCCCGCGGTGACAACCGGGCCGCCATAGTTTTCTGTGCCCGTTGGCGCTATCCCTTGTTTGGTCAGGTTTTCATCCTCGCCCAATGGGATCTTCCAGGCTATTTTACCGGTATTCAGGTTAATGGCATTGAGCGTACCCCACGGCGGCGATATAGCAGGAAGCCCTTCTTTACTTAAAAATTTATTATAGCCTGTCATTTCATAAGGCAGATCCAGATAAGGGTCAAGTACCGCTTTGCTGGTAAACTTACGCTGACCCTCTTCTTTATTGCTGGTGATAAAGGCAACAATAGCCTCGCGCTCCTGCTTAGGTACTTCTTTGAACGATGGCATCATACGGCGACCGGTTTCCAGCAAAGTCAATATCTGGTCGGCCGGGTATTTTTTTTCGATGCCGATCAGCGATGGATAGTTGCCCGAGCCTTCCCGGTTCTGCCCGTGGCAGGCCATACAATTTTTGGCAAACAACCTTTCACCTGCTTCTGCAAAGGTTTCTGTTTTATCAGGTGGTGCAGGTGCGTCTATCATGGTCAAGATCCAGGGCATTTCATTGGCGTTGATATACAGTAAGCCGGTAGCCGGATCATACGCCGGTCCGCCCCATTCTGCCCCGCCGTCAAATCCCGGAAAAATTACTGAAGGTTGCTTACCCGGCGGAATAAACATATTACCGTAGCGATATCCTTTCAATCGTTCCAACACTTCTGCTTTTGACTCAGGCGATAGATAGGGGTTGATGTCCTTTTCGGTAAACGTTTGCCGTACAAATGGCTGCGGCAAAGTGGGTATAGGCTGCGTTGGCCAGGGTTTTTCGCCGTCCAGTTCACTTGCTGTCGACACTTCAGTTTCATGAACGGGGTATAAAGGCTTTCCTGTAACCCTATCCAACACAAATACAAAACCGTGTTTAGTAGGCTGTGCAACGGCATCAATCAATTTACCTTTCCGTTTAATGGTGACTAAAGCCGGTGCCGTAGGCAGATCTTTATCCCACATATCGTGATGGATTACCTGGTAGTGCCATTTTAGTTTACCGGTCGCAGCATCCAGCGCTAACAAGCAGTTGGCAAACAGG